>JANLSF010000770.1:0-2672 GCA_031362285.1 Gemmatimonadota bacterium
GCGCTGCTCGTCCTCCGCCTCGCAGTGGCGTTCACCTTCTTTGCGCATGGCTCCGTCAAGCTGTTCGCGATGGGCCACGACAACGTGACGAGCTTCTTCGGGAGCGTCGGGATTCCGTTGCCGGGGCTCGCCGCGTGGGGGGTGTCGCTGCTGGAGTTCGGCGGCGGACTCGCCCTGATGGCCGGAGTGTTCACGCGCGTGCTGGCGGCCTTGTTCTTCGTGAACATGCTCGGCGCCATCGGTTTCGTGGTGCACTCGAATGGCTTCGTGGGCGGCTACGAGCTCGAGTTCCTGCTCGCGGCCGGCTCGCTCAGCCTGGCGCTCGCGGGGGGCGGCGCGTACGCGCTGGATGCGCGGCGGGCGGCGCCGGTGGTGTAGTCGCCGCAACGGCTCGGGAGGCGAGTGGTCAGCGCCACCGTGATTGGACAGGCGATTCCCGCCCGAGTATCGTGTGTGGCACATTCGGACTCGCCGCTAGCCGACGACGGCGCGGCGGTCATCCTGAACCACGTCAGAACCCGAATCGCTGATGCGAACACGCTGGCGTGTCCGTGCGCTCCTCCTCTCCGGCGCCCTCCTCGCCTGCGGAGGCGGCACGCCGACGGCACGAAGTGCCGAGGCGGTGCCAAGCACGATCGTGCCTCCGACGCCGGGAACGCACGAGTTCAGCATGTCCTACGTCGTTGGGGTAGAGACGACTCACGTGACCTTTTCCGGCTATCCGTCGTGGTGCGGCTCGGTGGCAGGCTGTGTTCGATTGTTCGCCGGATTTCCTCCCACGCCGGGGCTCCCGCCACAGGTGCAGGTGCAACGGGTTCCAAACCGCGACGGCCCCACGTTCGGGGACGAGGGATACATCACGTTCCACCCGAACATCAGGGGCGTCGGCACATGGTTGCCGGTGCAATGCCGCGGACAGTGCCTGACGTTTGACCTGACGATGGGCGCCACGTACGTAGTGCCGCCGGGCGTCGTCCGACCGCCGCCGAAGATGGTCCTGACCGCGATTCCGGACAGCATGGTCGTCGTGATCACGACGGCAACGGCGGATCACGTCACCATGCGGTTCAGCGGCGCGTTCTGGCGGTATTTCCCCGGCGTGAATGCGGACACCGTCCACGTGACCGACGGATTTCTGGACGCGCGCAATTCACCCTAGCTGGTTGGCCGTCGCAATCCGACGGCGTTCGCACAGCCGACGAGGACCGGCCTCGGACCTCCGACCGCTAGCGCCTCACCAGCGGATGCTGCTCGAAGAACGCCCACGTCAGCGCCGTGGCGTCCACGCTCTGGCTCGTCGGCCCGACCAACCACTCGGGCAGCGCCTGGCCACCGGGCCATGCGTGACCTCCGCCCTGCACGCGGTACAGCACCACCGTCGCATCGTCGGCGCAGCTCGCATACGCGAACCGGGTGACATCCGGCGCCACCACGACCTCCTGTGGGGTCGCGCCGCACCGGTTGCGCCGAGCCCACGTGGCGGTCCACGCGGGAATGTCGGGAAACGGCCTCGGCGCGACCCACGTCTTTCCACCATGATACGGCGTCACGGGGTCCGCGGTCCCGTGGATGGCGATTACAGGAACCGCGTGCCGGTCGGTGCACCAGCTCCACGGGAGCAGCAGCGCAGGCGCGACCATCCCGACCGCGGCGATCCGGTCGGAGAGCGTGCACGACAGCGCGAACGACATGCCGCCGCCGGCTGACAACCCATTGGCGAAGATGCGGGTCGGGTCGATGGTGTACGTCGCCTTGAGCGTGTCGATGAGCTCGCGGATGAACCGGACGTCGGCGTCAAGGGCGGCGCCGCGCTCCAAATGCCAGATCCTCGGCCCCTCGCCTTCGGCGCCCGACGGATAGACGACGATGAATCCGTGGGTGTCGGCCACGCGGTCCCATCCACTGAGTTCGCGCTGCTGCGCCGGCCATCCGCCCGCGCCGTGCATGCTGATGACGAGCGGTGTGGGCGTGGCGCGGGAGTACTGCGGCGGGACGTGCACGAGGTACTCACGCGTTCTGCCCGAGGACACGAGCGCGCCGTTGGACCGATTGGCGAGGTGGAACGCCACGGCGTCCGTCAGCACCAGCGCTACCGGAAGGACGATGAGCGCACGCACGATGCCGATGGCTCGGGAGTGGCTCGTCAGGCGCGAAGCCGAGGCGGAGGGCACGGTCACCGATGCCGATTCCACGCGAGGGCCAGTGGAGCGGCGGACACGCGCGCGAGCGGCACGGCAAGGATCGCGACGAGGCCGAGGAAGTAGCGTGCAATGAGCGGCGCCGAGAAGAGCCACGCGAGCACGCCGTACAACGCGAGCACACACACGAACCAACAGGCGGCGCCCGCCACGAGTGTGCGATCACTGACCAGCCGGCCAGCCTGAAGGCGCGGGGCGATCCACGCCGCAGCTGAGATCTTGACGGCAACGAGGACGCCGAAGACCCACGGGAGCGCGCTCCAGAGCACGGCGCGCACCTCACGGTCCCGGACGATCCAGTTGATGAGTGGACCGATGGCGACGAGGAGCACGAGGGTGAGCAGCAGGCTCGCCCTCACGATCCACTCTCGGCCGCTCAGGCCGACGTACAGCGACTGGACGAGCTGCTTCCACGTGGCCACGACCAGCCCCATCAGAACCAGCACCGCGAACGCGCTCGCTCGCGGCCAACCG
>JANLSF010000292.1:0-2939 GCA_031362285.1 Gemmatimonadota bacterium
TCAACGCCGCCGACTCGAGCTACGAGACGCGACCGGCCAAGCGGAAGACGACCATCCGCCAATTGCTCACGCACACGGGTGGCCTCGACTACGCCGACATCGGCAGCGACGACTTCAAGGGCATCTACGGCAAGGCCGGCATCACCGCGCTCGGCCGCGAGGGCGACGTGCTCGGCGAGCGGATCGACGTGCTCGGGAAGCTCCCGCTCCGGCAGGAGCCGGGTGAGCGGTTCGTGTACAGCCTCTCGATCGACGTGCTTGGCCGACTCGTGGAGGTGCTGTCGGGGATGCCGCTCGACCAGTTCTTCCGCACGCGCATCTTCGAGCCGCTCAAGATGCGCGACACCTGGTTCGAACTCCCCGCTGACCGGCGCGCGCGACTCGTGTCGCTGCACGACGAAAAGGACGGCGTGCTCTCGGCGATCCACCAGCCGCTCAAGGACGCGTTGCTGCATCCCGACATTCCGGCCCGGAAGGTGACCTACTTCTCCGGCGGCGGCGGGCTCTCGGGGACGACGGCCGACTACGCCCGCTTCCTGCAGCTCTTCCTGAACAAGGGGGAACTCGACGGCGTGCGGCTCCTGGGGCGCAAGACCGTGGAGCTGATGCTCACCAACCAGGTGGGGACGTTGCAGCCCCCGTTCGGGCTCGGCTTCGCGCTCGAGACCGCCGAGAACGACTTCCGCTCGCCGGTGAGCCTCGGGACGTTCTCCTGGGGCGGCGCGTTCAAGACCACCTACTGGGCCGACCCGCGCGAGCGGCTGATCGGGCTGGTCTATACCAACATGCGCAGCACCCTCGACATCGATGGGCCGTTCAAGATGCTCGTGAACGCCGCCCTGCGCTAACGAGGCTCAGCGGAGCGAGGCCAGCAGCGCGTAGCCATCGGGCCACGCGCCGAGGCCGCTGGCCGCGTTGATGTGGCCGGCGCCGGTGAGCATCACCAACCGGCTTCCCCACGCGGTGGCGTACTGCGTGGCCACGGCTGCGGAGACGTACACGTCGTCGTCGCTCGCCACGACGATCGAAGGGAAGGGGAGCTGCGCGAGCGGCACCGGTGCAAAGCCGAAGGGGCCCACCGGATACTCGGGGCCCGTGGGATCGCTCGGTGCCACGAGCAGCGCCCCGAGCACACGCGCGTGTTGGTTCGCCTTGGCGCGCATCGCCCAGTGCGCCACGAGGGCGCAGGCCGAACTGTGGCCCACCAGCACCACGGGCTCATCCTGGTCGGCGATGGCGTCGTCGAGCCGCGCGATCCAGACGGCGCACGCCGGTGCGTCCCACTCGTCCTGCATCACGCGCACGCAGGTGGGGTCCTGCCGCTCCCAGTGGCTCTGCCAGTGGTCGGGGCCGGAGTTGCCGATGCCCGGGAGGATGAGCGCGAGGGCCGGCGCATTGGCGCGGGCATCGGCGGGCGCGGAACGCGGGCGGCGCGTGCGCACCATGAAGAGGTACATCGCCTCGACCTTGGCGCGTGCCCACGGCGTGCGCCGCAGGAACTTGAGGCTCGACGAGATGCTCGGGTCGCTCGTGAAGCAGGCGATCTTCACCCGGCGTCCCATCTTCTCCCAGCCGAGCTGCTCCACCATCTCGGTGAGCATGCGCTCGAGCGTGACGCCGTGGAGCGGGTTGGAGGAGTGGTCGTGCGGCGTCGTCATGGGACAATGCTAGCGGCCACGGAGCCGGCGCATCGGTGCCTAGTCGAGCGTGCGCGGATTGCGTGGCACCTTGCGCATCAACTCGCTCGCGCGAAGCGGCGGTGTGTCGGTCGCGGCGGCGGGTGCCGGGAGTGCCGCTGGCGTGGCAGCGCGCGGCGCCTCGAGCGCACCGCTCGCCTGGCGCGACGACGCGATGCCGGCGCGATGGCCGGCCGCCACCTCGAGCGCCTGCACGCGGCTCCGGAGTTCGGCCAGCTCCGCGTCGTTCGCGACGCGGGCCTCGAGGGCCCGCACGTAGCGGCGGCCGAGCACGAGCGCTCCTGCCACGACGATGCCCCAGAAGGTGACGGACGAGATGAGGATGGGCCAGAACATGGGCGGACCGTGAATGGAGGCGCGGGTCGGGGAGGACAATAGTGGCGCCGGGGACTCGTGCGCGCATCTTTGGGGCATGTCCCGCGCATTCGTGAACGAAGACGCCGACCAGAACAAGCCGGGCCCCAGGTACGACCTGCCACCGCGCGACGACCCCGGCTTCGATGCGGCGGCGGCGCGGGCGCTGCTCGAAGGGGCGCGCATCGGCGACACCCTGAGCGCCGAGGATGCGACGGGACTCCGGTGGGGCGAGCCGCGGCTCAAGGCGCACGTCGAGCGGCGACTCGAGCTGGCGATCACGGAGCGCGACGAGCGGCTGGAGCAGGTCGCGCGCCGGTACCTCAAGCAACTTGGCACGTGACGCTGCGCGAGCGGTACGACCACATCGTGGTGGGGGCGGGGTCGGCCGGGGCCGCGCTGGCGGCGCGACTCTCCGAGGACGCCGAGGTGACGGTGCTGCTGCTCGAGGCCGGCGCCGACTACCGGAGCGCCGAGACGCCGCCGGCGATGCGCGCGGCGCACTGGCAGGACATCGACGCGCAGTACTTCTGGCCGGGGCTCAAGGCACGGCGCACGGCGCGTCAGGAGCCGCGCGGCTGCCGGCGCGGGCGCGGCGTGGGGGGCTCGTCGGCGATCAACGCGATGTTCGCGGTGCGCGGCGCTCCCGAGGACTTCGACGCCTGGGCGCGGCTCGGGTGCACCGGCTGGTCGTTCGCCGACGTGCTGCCGTACTTCGTGAAGCTTGAGGCCGACCGCGACTTCGGGGCCGCTGCCTGGCATGGGGCCGACGGACCGACGCCGATCGTGCGCGAACCGGTGGAACGGTGGGGCACGGCGGCGCGCACCATGCGCGAGGCGGCGCTGGCGCTGGGCTACGGGTGGCACGATGACCACAACGATCCGGCG
>JANLSF010000845.1:0-2309 GCA_031362285.1 Gemmatimonadota bacterium
AAGCTGATCGTCTACGGCGTGGCCACCGCCACCGAGTTGCCCGCGCTGGTCGACAGCGCCAACATCGCGCCCCGGCTGGTGGTGAGCGCCGTGGGCGACGGCTTCGGGCCCAGCGACCACTCGAGCTTCTACGCCAAGAACCTGCCGGTGCTGCACCTCTTCACCGACCTGCACGGCGACTATCACCGCGCCACCGACGACGCTGACAAGATCAACGCCGCCGGCGAGGCGCGCGTGGTCGCGTTCGCCGAACGGGCGATCCGGGCGATTGCCGATCGCGACGCGCCGCTCACCTTCGTGCGCGCCCCGGCCCCGGCCCCGCGCGCGGGGTCGAGCCGCGAGGGCTCCAACGTCTACCTGGGCTCCATCCCCGACATGGCCGCCGGCACCACCCCGGGGCTCCGGCTCTCGGGGGTGCGCGCGGGCAGCCCCGCCGACAAGGGCGGCCTCAAGGCGGGCGACGTGATCGTGGAGCTCGCCGGCCGGAGCGTGAAGGACCTCTACGAGTACACCGACGCGCTCTATGCCAACAAGCCCGGGCAGTCGATCACGATCGTCGTGCTCCGCGATGGGGTGCGCGTGCCGCTCACCGTCGTGCTCGGCGAGCGCGGACGGTAGTGGCGCTCCACTGCTGGTCCTCGGCGCACTACGTCATCCCGCTGCCGGCCACGCATCGCTTTCCGATTGCCAAGTACGCGCTCCTTCGCGATGCCGTGCTCGCAGAGGGGCTGGTGGCACCGTCCGACCTGCACGACCCCGAACGCGCGCCGCGTGAGCTCGTGGAGCTGGTGCACAGCGCCGAGTACGTGTCGCGCGTCATGGCCGGGTCGCTGGACGAGCAGGAGCAGCGGACGCTTGGCTTCCCGTGGAGCGAGGCGCTGGTGGAGCGCGCCTTCCGGGCGGCGGGCGGCACGCTGGAAGCGGCCCATGCGGCGCTCGATCGCGGCATTGCCATGAACCTCGCCGGAGGCACGCACCACGCCTTTGCCGGGCATGGCGAGGGATTCTGCGTCTTCAACGACGTGGCCGTGGCCATCCGGGCGCTGCAGCGCGAGGGGCGCATCACCCGCGCGGTGGTGGTCGACCTCGACGTGCACCAGGGGAATGGCACCCACGCGATCTTCGCGGGCGATCCCACCGTGTACGCCTTCAGCATGCATGGCGGGAGGAACTACCCGTTCCGGAAGGTGGCCGGCACCCGGGACATCGAACTGCCCGATGGCTGCGGCGACGACCAGTACCTGGCGTTGCTCGAGGCCGCGCTCCCCGACGTGCTCCGTGCGGCGCGCGCCGACCTCGTGGTCTACCTTGCGGGAGCCGATCCGCATGAAGGGGACCGGCTGGGTCGCCTCAAGCTCACGTACGACGGCCTCAAGCGGCGCGACGAGCTGGTGCTGGCGTCGTGTCGCGAGATCGGACTGCCCACCTGCGTCACCATTGCCGGTGGCTACGGGCACGACGTGCATTCCACGGTCCAGGTGCACCTGAACACCGTCGCCATCGCCACGCGCTTCGCCACCTGACATGCTGCCCATTCCGGAACCCGTCCGCGAAGGACTGACCACCCGCACCGCCGTCCCCCTCTACTGGGGCACGTGGGGGCGGAGCGATGCACCGCCGGTGGTGTTGCTGCATGGCGGCCCCGGCGCCCACCTCGACTACCTGCTGCCCCAGATGCTGCACCTGGCCGAGCGCTACCAGGTGGTGATGTACGACCAGCGGGGCGGGGGGAAGTCGAAGGTGGACGATGCGGCGCCCATCACCTGGCGCACGCACGTGGACGACTACTTCGGCGTGCTCGACGAGATCGGCGTCGGGCCCGCGCCGCTCATCGGGTATTCGTGGGGGGCGCTGCTGGCCATGCTGGCCGTGGCCGACGCGAGCGGCGTCGCATTGCCGGAGGCGCTGGTGCCCTCGGGCGCGGCCCCGGCCCCGACCGCCCCGGCCCCCCGCGTGATGCCCACGCAACTCGCCCTGCTCAACCCCGCCCCGATCACCCGCGCCTGGCGCACGGAGTTCGAGGAGGAGTTTGCGCTGCGCAACCGGGCATCGACGATTGCGACCATGCGGGCCGAACTTGCGACGTCGGGGCTCAAGGAGCGCGACCCCGACGCCTACAAACAGCGGGCCTTCGAGGTCAGCGTGGCGGCCTACTTCGCAGACCCGCGCCGCGCGCACGATCTCACCCCCTTTCGCGTGACGGGGCGGGTGCAGCAGTCGGTCTGGGAGAGCCTGGGGGACTTCGACCTCACGCCGGTACTTTCCCAGCTGGAGGTGCCGTCGCTGGTCATCCACGGCGCCGTGGATCC
>JANLSF010000848.1:0-2289 GCA_031362285.1 Gemmatimonadota bacterium
TTCTCGCTGTCCTCTGTGCCTCTGTGCCTCTGTGGTGAGCTCTTCTCGCTGTGGTGAGCTCTTCTCGCTGTGGTGAGCTCTTCTCGCTGGCGATCTCGTGTGGCCCGCGCGATCCGCGCTGCCCGCTCAGCCGAGCGTGTCCTCGAGCACCATCCCCCGCACCACCCGCATGAACACCTTGTAGCCGGGGTTGCTCCAGCTGCTGTTGGGGGGCGGTTCGCGGTCCACCACCATGAAATTGGCCGGCGTGGCCCGCTCGATCTTGACGGTCGAGGGGTCGTTGCCGTCGGCCGAGGCGGCGAGCACGATGCGCCCGCCGGCGTCGACGATGCGGGCCGTGGGGGACGCCACCTTCATGAGCTCCGCGCTCGAGCCGACCATGTTGATCCGCTCGCCACTCACGGCAAGCCCCGAGGCCCAGGGACGGGCATCGTCGTTGGTCTTCACGCGGGCGTTGACGATCACGAGGCTCGGGCCGGACGTGGAACCGGTCGGCTTGAGTGGCGGCACGCCCCCCGCGGGCGTCATCGAGCCCATGTTAGCGGCGCTCCATCGAGTCGCGCACGTCGAGCAGGACCTCGAAGTAGAGCTGCTCGCGCCGGTAGGCGAAGTCGAGCGACGCCAGTTGGGAGTCGTCACCGGAGGTCTTGGCGCGCTCGAACGCCTCGCGATACATCTCGTCGAGGTTGGCCATGATGCGATCGCGGGAGCGGGACATGCGGAGACTCTCGAGAAAACGGGAAGTGAGCCGCGGAGGGCCGTCGTCGCCGGGCACCGGCTCGTCGCGCTTGGGCTCGAACAGGTACTTGGAGGCGGCGCCCAGCATCTTGCGGCGCGAATCGAAGGGAAGGAATGACATGGTGGGGGCGGGCTACCGCAGCCCCTTGCCCTGCATCAGCCGGGCCAGGGCGAGGTCGTCGTCGGCCTGCACCTTGAGCTTCGCCAGCACGTCGACCTCGCTCTGCCCCTCCACCATCGCCAATGGCGGGGGCGCCCCACCGCGCGATCCGCGGGGGGTGGTGGACCGGCGGTCGACCTCGAGCACCGCGACGACCGGGTGGACGCCGGACTCGCTGGTGCGGCGAATCCGGACGACGGGGCCCTGCGCCAGGACGCGCGTATAGAGGATGGTAGTGTCAGCGGTATCCATCAGACCTGCAATCTCCCCTGACCGCAGGGGGCCCGGCAAGGGTCATGGCCCCGGCCCGCTCGTGCCCGTGGGGCCCGCGAGGCGGTGGAACACCGCGTCTTCCACCACCTTGCCATCGCGAAGGTGCTCGACGACGATGCGCTCGAGCACGGCCGGGGTGACATTCGCATACCAGGTCCCCTCGGGATAGACCACGACGATCGGCCCGCCTTCGCACACCCCCAGGCACGGCGTTTCCCCGCGCTTCACGCGGGTGGGGCCGAAGAGGAGCCCCTCGCGCTGGAGGAGCTCCGCCAGCAGCGCGTACAGGCCGCGACCGCGCCGGTCGGGGGAGCAGTAGCTGCCCACGCAGACAAGGACGTGGTGCGCGTAGGGCACCATCTCGGGGGGTCCGTCACCGAAACTCATGTGGGCCGGATGCTAGCGCTCGGGCGCCCCGGCGCAACTGCGCGCGACGGTCGATGGCTAGATTGTCTCCATGGCTTCGCAGACCCTGCCGCCCGACCCGCGAACCGCGGGCAAGGGCTATGTCCATCCCGACGTGCTCGTGTCCACCGCGTGGGTGGCCGAGCACCTCGATGACCCGATGGTCCGCATCCTCGAGAGCGACGAGGACGTGCTCCTCTACGAGAGCGGGCACATTCCGGGCGCGCTCAAGCTCGACTGGCACGAGGACCTGAACGATCCGGTGGTGCGCGACTACCTCGCCCCCGCGGCGTTCGAGGTGCTGGTCCGGCGACTCGGCATCACCGGCGACACGACGATCGTGTTCTATGGCGACAAGAACAACTGGTGGGCCTGCTACGCCTTCTGGGTGTTCCAGCTGTTCGGCTTCGGCAACTGCCGCGTGGTCGACGGCGGCCGCATGAAGTGGGAGGCCGAGGGGCGGCCGATGGTCACGGACACGCCGACCGTCACGCCGTCGAGCGCGACCGTGCGCCGCCGCGATGACACGCGGATCCGCGCCTTTTTCGCCGAGACGCTGGCCCACATGGCCGCCCGGAAGCCGATGATCGACGTGCGGTCGCCACAGGAGTTCACCGGCGAGCGGACGCACATGCCGGACTACCCGCAGGAGGGGACGCTCCGCGGCGGCCACATCCCGGGCGCGAAGAGCGTGCCCTGGGCGCGCGCCGCCA
>JANLSF010000294.1:0-8497 GCA_031362285.1 Gemmatimonadota bacterium
ATGGGCGTCGGTAGCTGGCTCTCGCGCTACCTCACGCGCGGCCTCGCCACGCGCTTCGTGGCCATCGAGCTCATGGTCGCCGTCGTGGGTGGCTGGTCCTCGGCGCTCCTCTTCCTCGCCTTCGCGTACACCGAGGCGTTCCGGGTGGTGCTCTACGCCATCGTCGCCATCATCGGCACCCTCGTGGGGCTCGAGGTGCCGCTCCTCATGCGGCTGCTCAAGGAGCGGTTCAGCTTCAAGGACGTCGTCGCCAACGTCCTCACCTTCGACTACCTCGGGGCGCTCGTCGCGTCGCTCCTCTTTCCCCTGGTGCTCGTTCCCAAGCTCGGGCTCGTGCGCTCGGCCCTCGGCTTCGGCATCGTGAATGCCGTGGTCGCGCTCTGGAGCACCTGGCTCTTCCGGGGCAGCCTCGGCGCGCCACGGGCGCTGCGCCTGGCGGGTGGCGTGGTGCTGGCCACGCTGGTGGCCGGCTTCGCGGCTGGTGACCGCCTCATGGCGGCCGCCGAGCGGGGGCTGTATGCCGACGACGTGATCTTCGCGCGGACCACGCCGTACCAGCGCATCGTCCTCACCGTGTGGAAGGATGACCTCCGGCTCTACCTCAACAACCACCTCCAGTTCAGCTCGCGCGACGAGTATCGGTACCACGAGGCGTTGGTGCACCCGGGGCTCGCGGCGCAGGCGGGGGCGCGGCGCGTGCTGATCCTCGGTGGCGGCGACGGCCTCGCCCTGCGCGAGGTCCTCAAGTACCCCGGCGTGGCCCAAGTCACCCTCGTGGACCTCGACGCCGCCATGACGCGCCTCTTCACCACGCACGCCGACCTCGCCGCGCTCAACCAGCGGTCGCTCAGTGACCCGCGCGTCACCGTGCACAACGCCGATGCTTTCACCTGGCTCGACGCGCACGACGACCGCTTCGACTTCGTCGTCGTCGACTTCCCCGACCCGTCGAACTACGCCGTGGGCAAGCTCTACACCACGGCGTTCTACCGGTTGCTGCGCCGGCACCTCGCGCGCGACGGGCGCATCGCCGTGCAGAGCACCTCGCCGATGTTTGCGCGCGCGTCGTTCTGGTGCATCGACCGCACGCTGCGCGAAGCCGGCTTTGCCACGTCGCCGTACCACCTGTACGTGCCCTCCTTCGGCGAGTGGGGGTTCATCCTCGCCGGCACCAGCCCGTACGTGCCGCCCACCGCGCTGCCCGCCGGCCTCCGCTTCCTCACCCTGGGCCAACTCACCCCGATGTTCGACTTCCCCCTCGACATGCGGCCGGTGCCGGTGGAGCCCAACCGGCTCAATGACCAGGTGCTCGTGCGCACCTACGAGCGGGAGTTCGACCGGATCAACCGGTGAGTCCCTCGCGCGACGGGCTCTCGCGTCGGGCGTTCGTCGGCGTCTCGGCCGCCGCGCTTGTCGGCCTCACGTGCAAGGGGAGCCCCGCCATCGCGGGGGGATTCGCCGAGGATGACGACGCGGCGGGCCATCGCCTGCGCGACGGCGGCGCACTCGGGCCGGTGCGGGAACGCGTGCGCGTGCCGCTGGTCATTGTCGGCGGGGGCATCGCCGGGCTCTCCGCCGCGTGGTGGTGTGAGCGGCAGGGGTTCACCGACTACATGCTCCTGGAACTCGGCGCCACGGCGGGCGGCAACGCGCGGAGCGGAGGGAACGAGGTGAGCCCCTACCCGTGGGGCGCGCACTATGTCCCGGTGCCCGGGGCGCACGCCACGCTCGCGCGATCGTTGTTCGAGGATCTCGGCGTCCTCAAGCAGGGCGTGTGGGATGAGCGCACCCTCTGTTCGTCCCCGCAGGAGCGCCTCTTTTGGCGTGGTGAGTGGCATGAGGGCTTCGAGGCCTTCCTTGGCGACACCCGCGCCGACCGAGCCGAATGGCAACGCTTTCAGGAGACGCTCGCCGTGTTGCGCGCCTCCGGGGAGTTCACCATTCCGGTGGCGCGAGGTCGGCCGGCCCACTCGGCGCTCGACACGCTGACCCTGGCGGCGTGGCTCGACCGCGAGGGGTTCCGCTCGCGTCCGGTGCGGTGGTACGCCGACTATGCGGTGCGGGACGACTACGGCACCAGCGCCGCCGAGGCGTCGGCGTGGGCCGGGTTGCACTACTTCGTGGCGCGCGAGCCCGAGGAGAAGGGGCCGCTCACCTGGCCGGAGGGGAATGGATGGATCGTGGAGCGCCTGCTCGAACGCGTCGGCAAGCGCGTGCGGACCGGCGCGGTGGTGCGGGCCGTGACGCCACGGCAGGGCGGCCGCGGGATCGTCGTGCGCACCGAGGACGCGGAGTTCACGGCGCAGGCCTGCCTCTGGGCGGCGCCCCTGTTCGTGGCCGCGCGCGTGGTCGAGGGATTCGGCCCCGCGCCCGTGGCGACCAGCGCGCCGTGGCTGGTGGCCAACCTGACGTTGCGCGAGTGGCCCGACGATCGGGGCAGCGCGCCGGCGTGGGACAACACGCTGGTGGATTCGCCGGGGCTGGGGTACGTGAACGCCACGCACCAGCGGCTCGCGCGCACGCGAACCGGCACGGTGTGGACCTACTACCGGGCGATGACGCAGGCCGCTCCACGCGAGGCACGTCGCACGTTGCGCGCCCTCAGCTGGGAGCAGGCGTGCGAACTGACGCTCGCCGATCTCGAACGCGCGCACCCGAATCTCCGGCGCGTGGTGTCACGCGTGGATGTGCGACGCTATGGGCACGCCATGCTGCGCCCCGAGCCCGGCTTCTTGTCGGCGCCCTGGCGCCGCGCCCTCGCGCGCTCGCGCGGCCCGATGTTCTACGGGCATGCCGACCTGAGCGGCCTCTCGCTCTTCGAGGAGGCGCAGGATCAGGGGGTGCGCGGCGTCCGCGCCGCCCTCGCCTTGGTGGGGCGTGACTAGCGGACGGGTCGCGAGGCTCCTCGACCCACAACCGTGGAAAGCGCTGCAAACACGGACGCACCGCGGCCGACGGGTCGGACCCCCGATTGGACCGTCAGTCCGAATCCGCTCCGAGACAACTTCAACCGGTCGCGGTCAACCGCTTGTCTGCATTGACGATACCTGCGGACCATTCGGTCCTACGGGTGTGTCAGTGTGATAGGATCCGCCGCGGTTGTCGACTGCAAGTGCATGGGGGGCTTCAATTTAGCCAACTTGCCGGTTACGTTGTGGACACCGAGGGCGCGCAGGTCAGGCGCGCCGGACGGGAAATCTTCAGGAGGCATGATGCGGAAGCCGCGCCCGAATTCCTTCAATCCGGCCCAGGCACTCCACCTCATCACGAGCGACCGTCAGGGGGCGGCGCTGAGTTGTCCGAGTTGCTCAGGCAAGATCGACCGGGACCCGCACTCGGCTCCGCCGCCGCCGCGATCCCACGTGACCCTCACCTGCACCAACTGCGGGCGTTTCGCCAAGTACATCGCGGGCGCTGCGTAGCCGAATCGACGCCGTCCGCCTGCCGTCTGTGACCGCCGACCACCCCCAAGGTGAGCGGCGGTCGTGCTTTCCGGGCCGGAAAACGCTATACTAGCCCCACTTACCCCGGATGTTGGGGTCGGGTCGGCTGGTGTTCGACGCATCAGCGACCTGTCCCGGCATCTCGCTTCACCGTCAGAGTCCCAGTGGGACGAGGGAAGGTCGTATGGCAAGGATCACCGGTACCGTGAAGTGGTTTAACGACGCGAAGGGCTTCGGTTTCATCCAGCGCGAGGGGGGGCCCGACGTGTTCGTGCACTTCAGCGCCATCTCGGGCAACGGCTTCAAGTCGTTGGCTGAAGGGGACAAGGTGGAGTTCGAGATCGTCCAGGGCCAGAAGGGACCGCAGGCTGCGGACGTGACGAAGCCGGCGTAACTCCTTCGTCAGGTCACGTCCCGATGCAGACGACGCCCCGGCCTCTCATGAGGCCGGGGCGTCGTGCGTTGGCTCCCGGCGATGGACCGCGTGACGCTCAGGCCGCCGTGGCCCGGCTGCTGCGGCGGGCGTGGTCGCCGCCGCGGGGCCAGTCCGTCGTCGCGTCACGGGGCGACTCGCGCGGCGCCGGGGCCGGCGTTCCCCGCGGGGTGCCCACCGCGGCCATCAACTGCGCCATGCGGTGGGCGAACACGAAGGCGTGCAACGGCGTGCGCGCGATGTTGGATGGGTCGGCGGCGAGCGCCGCGGCTTCCGTGCGCACGGCGCTCGGCAAGGTGGCGGCCATCGGGTGCGCCAGCAGTTGCGCGATCGCCGCCGCATCGCGATTCGTGAGCGCCAGGCACAGGCTGTCCAGGAAGCTGAGCACCGGAACCCCCTCCCAGTTTGACGTTATGTACACATTGGTACTAAGTACCCCGCCGCGCAAGGTGGGTTCCGTCACGGGTGCGCCACGAGGGGGCACCCGGCCCGGCCGTGCGTCAGCCGCCCAGGAAGTCGAACCGGACTCCACGGCGACCCTGGCGCCGCTTCCGCGGGGCAAAGCGGTACAGCTGGGCGGGACGGCCACGCCCCTCGCTGCGCCACTCGTCGGTGGGTTCCACCAGGTAGGCCGCCTGCAGCGATCGGCGGAAGCTGGCCTTGTGCAGCGACCACCCGAGCAGGAGTTCGTACGTCCCCTGCAGCTCCGAGAGGGTGAACGTGCTCGGCAACAGCTTGAAGGCGATCGGGGCGCCGTCGAGGCGCTCCCGCAGCGCCTCGAGGGCGGCGGCGAGGATCGCCGCATGGCGCCCGGTGAGTCCCGCTGCGGCGACGCTCATCCACGCCGCGGATCCCCCCCGCTTCGACTCGGCTGCCGTGACCGGCGCGCTCAGCACCGCCACGTACGCCACGCTGAGGCCCGCGGCGGCGGGGTGCTTCAGCTGGTCGCCGAACGCCTGCAGCTGCTCGATCCAGCCCGGCTCGCTCCCGGCCGCGCGCTTGGCGAGCTGGCGCGCCGTGGTGGCCAGCGCCTCCCCGCTCCGGGGTGTCGCCCACGGCAACTGCACGGCCCCGCGAGCGCCCGCCGCCCGTTCGACGCGCACATGCAGCACCCCGTCGCGTGACGTGAGCAGGACGAGGTCGACGCTGTGGGAGGCGCTGGCCGCTCCCCGCCGGGCGGCGGGGGTCACGAAAGCTGGCAGGTGAGCGGGGATGGCATCGCGCGGGGCAATTAGTAGCCTTCTGAAACTAAAGTCAACCCCCGCGGCAGGCGGTCGTGCGCCCGGACCATCGATTGTGCCTGCGAGACGATACCGCCATGGAGCGCTCGCGGCAATCCGTCGCACGGCGCCCTCCGCGCAAGAGGGCGCCGCCTGTTCAGGGACGCGACGGTGTGCGCGCGGCGCGTGACACTCCGGCACCGATCGGCACCAGCGGAGGAATCGCCACCGGTAACCGACCCGAGATCGGCACGTCGCCCGCAAGCGCCCGCGCTGCCGCGACTTGCGACGCCGTCGACCCGCCCCACGCCACGAGGTACGCCGACACCATCGGGATCTCGCGCAGCAAGTATGGATTCCCGAACGCCACGACAACCGGATGTTTGCCCCGCGCGATCAACGCGCGCACCAGGCTCGGCACCGAGCCGGGCGCGGCCGACGTCGCCGATTCGCTCGTCTGGATCATGTAACTCGCCACGATCACCTGGTCCGCCGAATCGGCGGCGGCGAGCAGCCGCGCCACGGTGGCACCGTCGCGCTCGGCCGTCGGCAGCAGCAACTCGGTGCGAAGCGCCGGGTACGCCTGGCGCAGCGCCGCATTGAAGGCCGGGCCCGCGGCCAGGTCACCGCGCGGCGACACGACGATGCTCAGCACGCGCGCGGTCGTCGCCGTGCGTGCGAGCGGCACCTGCGCCAGCGAGTCGCGCACGAGCGTGAGCCCGCGCTCGGCGATCCGCCGCGCGAGGTCGACGTGGGCGCTGTCGCCCACCACCACGCGCACCGAGTCGAGGTTCACGAGCCGGTGCTTCTGGAGGCCGAACTTCTCCTTCAGGGCGAGGATCAGGCGCACGCTCCGGTCAAGCCGTGCTTCGGTGTAGCGCCCCGCCGTCACGCCGCCGACAATGGCGTCGATTGCCTCGCGCGTGTTCTCGGGCATGAGCACCACGTCGGCCCCGGCCTCCACGGCGCGAATCGCCGCCTCGCGCGCGCCGAACTGCTGCAGCACGCCCGCCATCGTCATGGCATCGGTGAAGATCAGTCCCTGGAAGCCCATCTCGGTGCGCAGCAGTCCCGTGAGCACGGCCGTTGACAGCGTCGCCGGCACCACCGCGGTGTCGAGCGCGGGGAAGATGCCATGGAACGTCATCATGCCGCCGATTCCCGCCTTCACGGCGGCGCGGAACGGCGGCAACTCCATCGAGTCGAGCCGCGCGCGGCTCACCGACACGGTCGGCAGCGCGAGGTGCGAGTTGATCTCCGTGTCGCCGTGACCCGGAAAGTGCTTGCCGGTGGCGATCACCCCGTTGTCTTCCAGGCCGCGCGTGATCGCCACGCCGATCCGCGACACGAGCGCCGGATCCTCGCCGATGGAGCGCGCCGCGATGACGGGATTGAGCGGGTTGTTGTTGACGTCGAGGACCGGCCCGAACGCGACGTGGATGCCGAGGGCGCGCGCCTCGCGGGCGGTGGCGCGCCCCATCTGGTAGGCGAGGGCGCTGTCGCGCGAGGCGCCGAGCGCCATCTGCAGGGGAAAGTTGGTCGCGCCCCCGAGGTCGATCTCGTTGGGCACGAAGTAGGCGCTGCGCGCGCGGAACCCCACGCCGGTCTCGTAGTCGGCGCTCATCAGCAGCGGCAGCTTCGACAGCCGCTGCAGCGCGTTCACCTTCGACGCGATCTCCGTGGGCGTGCCGACCGAGACGATGAACCCGCCCACTTCGTCGTCGAGCACGAGCTGCATCAGGCGCCCCCACTCGGCCGACCCCTCGCTCACATAGTCGCCGAGAATCCACGGCCACACGAGCTGGGCCGCCTTCTGGCGGAGCGTCATGCGCTTGAGGGTCGCCGTCGCCCAGGTGCCGGGGGGCCGCGTCGTGCCCGCACGCGGGGTCGCGCCCGCCCCGGGGCGCGGCGCGGGCCGCGCGCCCTGCGCGAGCGCGGGAGCGACGAGCGTGGCGCTCGCCGAAACAACCGCGGCGGCGACGCCAAGCGCCACCGCCGTCCGTCGCACGGCCTGTCGCATCCTGATCACCAGTTGATGGTGCCCTGTTTCGTCGTGTCCACGTCGCTCGCGCTCCCCGCCTTGAACAGGAAGGCGTCCATGTTCTGCGTCAGGAACTTCCGCGCTTGCGGATCCATGACGTTCAGGCCGTAGTGGTTGATGAGCATCGTCTGCTGCTTGAGCCACTCGGCCCAGCACGGCTGGCAGGTGCCCTCGAGGATGCGGGCCCCGATCGCCCCCGGAAAGGGCGGCTTCTCGAATCCGGCGCGTGTCGTGCCACACCGCTGGCAGGCGACGTCGGGCATCAGTCGGCGAAGCCGGTGCGCGCATAGGCCACCCGCGCGAGCCCGACGAGGGAGAGCAGGCGGATGTACATCCAGCCGATGTCGAACTCGAACCAGCGGTGGCTGAACTTCGCGCTGTGGGGGTCGGCGTGATGGTTGTTGTGCAGCTCTTCGCCGGCGATCATGATGCCGATTGGCGTGATGTTGCGGCTCTCGTCCTTCACGTCGTGGTTCCGGTAGCCCACCGCGTGGCCCACGCCATTGATGATGCCGGCGGCCCAGAACGGGATCCACACCATCTGCACCGCCCACACCACCGGCCCCACCACCCAGCCGAAGAACCAGAGGTCGAACACGGCCATCACCACGATGCCGAGGGAGCTCTGCCCGGTGAGCAGGTGTCGCTCGAGCCAGTCGTTCGGCGTCCCCTTGCCGTATTTCTCGAGCACCCCTTCCTGGCGCACCGCCGTGCGGTAGTACAGCGCGCCCTTGAGCACGATGTTCCGCAGTCCCTCCACGAAGGGCGAATGCGGATCCCCTTCACGGTCGGCAAAGGCGTGGTGCTTCCGGTGGCACGCGACCCATTCCTTGGTCACGGTGGCCGTGGTCAGCCAGAGCCAGAGCCGCATCGGGATCGACGCCAGCGCGTGCAACTGCACGCTCCGGTGCGTCTGCGCCCGGTGCAGGAAGATCGTGACGCAAATGTTCGTGAGGTGCCCCGCCACGAGCAGGAACAGGACGGGCTTCCACCAAGCGGTGGCCCAACTGCCGAATGCGAGCATGTGGTACGCCGGAACGCGGGAGAATCGGGGCCGGGAGGGTGCACGGGGCGCTCGCTCGGCCGGGAATCATCGATCACCGGGAAGTTACGCCGAGGACCGACGTTGCACACCCGGCGAGCGGGCCGGGTCAGTGGATCAATCGGGGCGCACGGAAGCGCCACCCTTGACCGGTCTGGGCCGTGCCGTCGGAGCGCTCGTGCGCGGGCGCGCCGTCGGAGCGCTCGTGCGCGGGCGGGGTGCGGGCACGCCGCGGGCGGTGCCCGGTGGAGTACTCGGGCGCGGACGCACCGGGAGACTGGGCCGCGCATCGGGCGGGGTCGTCGCGCGCGCGCGCGG
>JANLSF010000134.1:0-3096 GCA_031362285.1 Gemmatimonadota bacterium
ACGTTGATGCCGTAGGTGGTGTTGACCATCAGCGCGATTTCGTCGGCTGAGCCGCCCACCAGTCGTGCGGCGAGCTCCCGGCTCTCAGCCAGGATGCCGAACTGCATGGGCACGTTCAGCCGGTGGGGCTCGGCGCGCCGCTGGTTGAACTCCGCCGTCGCGCGCAGTGTCCGCTCCGGAAGCGGGCCGATCCCCGCGTTGTTCAAGTAGACCGCGTCGCCCTTCAGCATCCACGGCCACTCGCTCGCCCGGAGCGCCTGCACGTCGTAGCCCGCCGTCGCCGTCATCGTGTCCCTGCTCAAGATGGGTCCGACTCGTCCACCGTCGCCGACACCGGCTCGCCCGGCGCGATCGCGCTCGCGTCGTCGGCACTCGGCATCGCGAACTGCAACGCGTGCAGCCGCGCGTACGCCCCGCGCAGCGCCAGCAACTCGTCGTGCCGCCCGCGCTCCACGATCCGCCCCCGATCGAGCACCAGGATCTGCGCCGCGTGCTGGATGGTGGACAGCCGGTGCGCGATCACGAACACCGTGCGCCCCGCCAGCAGCCGGTCGATCGCTTCCTGCACCAGCCGCTCGCTCTCGGTGTCGAGCGCACTCGTCGCTTCGTCGAGGATCAGGATGGGCGGATCGATGAGCAGCGCCCGCGCAATCGCCAATCGCTGCTTCTGCCCACCGCTCAACCGCATGCCGCGGTCGCCGAGCACGGTGGCGTACCCCTGCGGCAACTCGGAGATGAAGGCGTGCGCATTGGCCATCCGCGCCGCCGCTTCCACCTGGCTCGCCGTGTACTGCGCCTTCACGCCGTAAGCGATGTTCGCCATCACGGTGTCGTTGAACAGCACGGTATCCTGGCTCACGATCCCCACCAGCGAGCGCAGCGACGGCAGCTTGATCTCGCGCAGGTCCACGCCGTCCAGCAGGATCCGCCCCGTGCTCGGTTCACTGAACCGCGGAATCAGGTCCACCAGCGTGCTCTTCCCCGCACCGCTCGCCCCCACCAGCGCTACCACTTCCCCCTTGGCCGCCCGCAGCGAAATCCCCTCGAGCACCGGCGCGTCGCCGTACGTGAACCCCACCTGCTCGAACACCACGCCGTCCCGGACGCCGTCCACCGTGCGCGTCCCCCGGTCGGTGTCTTCCTCGGTGGGGTGGTCGAGCACCTCGAACACCCGGTCGGCCGCTGCCATGGCTCCGGTGGCAATCGCCGGCAACTGGCTGAGCGCCTTGAGCGGCTGCATCATCCGCAGCACCACCGCCACGAAGCCGATCAGCTCGGCCCCCTCCATCGCCTTGTCCACCAGCACCTGCTTGGCGCCGAACCAGATCACGGCCACGGTGATCACGGTGCCGAGCACTTCCGACAGCGGCTGGCTCGCCAGCGCGGCGCGGCTCACCTTCACCATCCCGGCCGAGTACGTCCCGCTCGCCCCGTGGAACCGCGCGTCCTCGTACGGCTCGGCCCGGAAGCTCTTCACCAGCCGGATGCCGATGATGACCTCCTGCAGCACGCTCATCATCTCGCCGTAGTCGTTGCGCAGCCGCTTGTAGCCGGTGCGCATCCGCTTGAGCAGCGGCTGCAGCGCCGCCGTGAGCGCCGGCACCACCAGCAGCGCCATGAGCGAGAGCTGCCACGAGATGGCGAACATCAGCGTCACGTAGCTCAGCACCAGCGCGGTGCTGTTGATCCCCCGCGTGATCAGCTCCGTGGCGAGCGATTTCGTCTGGTCGGTATCGGTGAGCACGCGGGCGATCAGCTGTCCCGCCTTGTTCCGCCCGAACCAGGCGAGCGGCAGCCGCTGCAGGTGCTTGTACACGGCGTCGCGCATGTCGCGGACGACATACTCCTGCAGCTGCGCCCCGAACTGCCCCGCCAGCCTCTGGAACACGTTCTTCACCATGATCACGCCGAGGATCATGAGGAGCACGTGCTGCAACGACCCCATCTTGTCGGCGGGGTCGAGGAAGGTGCCGATGGTGCGATCCAGCATCTTCGACGCCACCGACCCCGTGAGCGGGATGGGCGGCAGCCCGAACAGCGCGTTCAGGAACGGGATGAACAGCGCGAAGCTGAAGGCATCGAGGATGGCCGCCAGCGTCGAGAAGCCGATCGTCGCCCCCATGCGCCACGCATGGGGTCGCACGAACTGGAGCAGCCGCCTCCAGGTCTTCATGACACGGCGCTCACGTCAGCCTCGCGGGGTGAGCAGCGCCAGCGGCAGGATCATTTCCTCGGGCGACACCCCGCCATGCAGGAAGCTCCCCCGGTATCGCCCCTGGTACTCGCGCAGCTTCGTGGGATAGACGAAGAAGGTGTCGCCCGTGGCAATGAGCGCCGTGACGCCCATCGCGCGGCGCGGCAGGCGGATGACCGTGGGGTCCGCAAAGAGCAGCGCATGCTCCTTCACTTCCGCCCGCAGGTCCTCGCCCATCTTGAACCGCAGGTTGTGGGTCGCGTCGCGCTTCGCGTACACCGTGGCCGGCGTCTGGCAGTGGATCGCGCCATGGTCGCTCGTGAGCAGCACGGGCACCTTCCGCCGGCTCGCCTCCTTGAGCAGCGAGAACAGCGACGAGCGCTCGAACCACTGCTTGGTGAGCGCCCGGAGCGCGATCTCGTCCTTGGCCACCTCCGCCAGGACCACGCTCTCCGAGCGCCCGTGCGTGAGCAGGTCCACGAAGTTGAACACGAACGCGCTCACCCCCTCGCCGGCAATGGCGGTGGGAATGCGGCGGTCGAGGTCGGCGGTGTCGCGCGCGGTGGTCAGCTTCTCGTAGCGCACGGGGGTCGTGCCGCGCAGCTCCTTCAGGTGCGCCTCGAGCAGCGGGCGCTCGTACGCGTTCAGCGACTCGTCCTCCCGGTCGTCGCGCCACCAATCGGGATAGCGCGCCGCGATCTCCCCCGGGAAGAGCCCGCTGAACAGCGCGTTCCGCGCGTACGGCGTGGCCGTGGGGAGCACCGAGTAGTAGTGCGTGGTGTCGCAGTCGAAGAACGGGGCCAGCAGCGGCTCCAGCACCTTCCACTGGTCGAGGCGCAGGCAGTCCACCACGATGAACACGGCCGCCTTGTTGGACGCGAGCAGCGGCGCCAGGAACTCCG
>JANLSF010000870.1:0-2868 GCA_031362285.1 Gemmatimonadota bacterium
GTGGTCCGGCTCCGCGGTGACATCGCCCCGATCATGGCGGGCAAGGTGCTCGCCCTAGCCACGGCCGGCTACTACAACGGCCTCACCTGGCACCGGGTGGAACCCGACTTCGTCATCCAGGGAGGGAGCCCGGGTGCCAACGAGTACGTGGGCTACCGCGAGTTCCTGCGCGACGAGCTGTACACCATTCCGCACCCGCGCGGCACGGTGGGGATGAGCACGCGCGGCCACGACACCGGCGACGCGCAGTGGTTCGTGAACCTCCGGGACAACGCGCGGCTCACCAAGGATTACACGGTGTTCGCCGAGGTGGTGGAGGGGATCGAGGTGGTGGACGGCGTGCTGGAGGGGGACGTGATCCAGCGCATCGTGGAAGTGAAGGGGAAGAAGGGGCGGTAGGTCAAGCGGGCGCGCGCTCGATCCACTTCTGACCGAGGATCGGGTGGCGACCAGCGCCATTTGGCGTTTGCGGCTCGGCATCACAGTCGGCTGACGTCACGAAACGAACCTTCGCCGGGGCATGCATGCCAGTGATCCAGACGAGTGGCCGCGTACTCGTACTCATCGCGCTCGCAGGATCGGTGATCGAGGCGCAGGCGACGGGGAAGACCGTCGGCGCACCCCGAACCGTGGGCACCGTGCACTTGGCCACCTCCTGCGCCCCCGCCGCCCACCCGCCCTTCCAACGCGCGGTCGCGCTGCTTCACTCCTTCGCCTTCGCGCAGGCCACCACCAACTTCACGCTCGCCGTCCGCGCCGACCCCGGCTGCGCCATGGCCTCCTGGGGACTCGCCCTCACCGCGTGGGGCAATCCGTTCGCGGCCGGCCTCAAGGCTCGCCCACAGATCGAACGCGGGCTCGCCGCCGTGCAACAGGCGCGCGCGGCCGGCACGACGTCGCCACGCGAGCAGGGCTACTTGGACGCGGTCGCCCGCCTCTTCGGACGCGCCGATTCGATCCCGCAGCGCATGCGCGTTGCCAGCTACCGCGACGCGATGACCGCTCTGGCCGAACGCGAGCCGGCCGACACGGAAGCGCAGATCTTCGCCGCGCTCGCGGTGTCCATTGCCGCCGACCCCACCGACAAGACGTACGCCGCGCAGCTCACCGCCGGGGCCACGCTCGACCGGCTCTTCGCGAAGCTCCCCGACCATCCGGGACTCGCGCACTACATCATCCACGCCTACGACGTGGCGCCGCTCGCCAAGCGGGCCCTCGGCGCGGCCACCAGCTACGGGCGCATTGCTCCGGAGGTGTCGCACGCGCTGCACATGCCGTCGCATACGTACACGCGCGTGGGGCTGTGGCAGCAGTCCATTGCCACCAACGTCGCCTCGGGCTCGGCCGCTCGTCGCGAGGGGTCCACGGCCGAGGAGCTGCACGCGGACGACTACCGCATGTCCGCCTACCTGCAGCTCGCACAGGATCGTACGGCGGCGCAGCTGCTGGCGTCGCTCCCCTCGGTATCGGCCCGGTTCGATCCCACGGCGACGGGCACGGGCGCGCCGCCGGCAGCCGGGTTCTTCGCGATGGCGGCGATGCCTGCGCGGTATGCGCTTGAGCGCGGCGACTGGGCAGGCGCCGCCCGGCTCGAGGTGCGCCCCAGTCCTTTCCTCTTTGCCGACGCGATCACCTGGTTCGCCCGGGCGCTCGGCGCCGCTCGCACCGGCGACACCTTGCGCGCGGATGCAGCAATAGTCGCGCTCACGGGGTTTCGTGAGCGGCTGCTCGCTGCCAGCGAGGGCTACTGGGCCGAGCAGGTGGAGATCCAGCGGCTCGGGGCGCTGGCGTGGCGGACCTTCGCGGCGGGGCAGCGCGACAGCGCGCTCACGCTGATGCGCACGGCGGCAGCGCACGAGGACGCGACGGAGAAGAACGCGATCACGCCGGGACCGCTCGCACCCGCGCGCGAGCTGCTCGGCGACATGCTGATGAGCATCGGGGACCACGCGGGGGCGCGTGCCGCGTACGAGGCCACGCTGCTGAAGGAGCCGAACCGGTTCCGGGCGGTGGCCGGTGCGGCGAGCGCGGCGCTGGCGGCGGGGGACCGTGCGGCAGCGCGCGTGCAGTATCGGGCGTTGCTCGGGCTCGCGAGGCCGGAGGAGCTTGCAGCAAGGCCGGTGTTGGCGCGGGCTCGCGGCGTGGTTGCTGGGCGCCCGTAGCGCGCTGCGCTCAGGCGGCGCGACGCGACAGCGCGAGCCCGACCTGGCGCGGCGTGGCACCGAGCGCGAGCAGTGCGCGAATCAGCAACTCGAACGACACGCTGGGGGAAGGGGAAGCGAGCACAGTAGGCGCCGTCAGGACGTCGCCCCGGCCTCCCGCTCCGCCGTCACCATCCGTCGGTACGCCCCCGGGCTCACCCCCGCCGCCTTCTGGAACACACGCGACAGCGAGGCCGCCGAGTCGTAGCCGACCTGCGCCGCGATCCCGTCGAGCCCCAGGCGTGACTCCGCGAGCAGGCGCTTGGCTCGCTGCACCCGCCAGTCGGTGAGATACCGCATCGGGGTGGCCCCCATGACGCGACGAAAGCGCTCGGCGAAGGCGCTCCGTCCCATGGCGGAGAGGCGGCTCAGCGAATCGAGCGACCAATGCTCGGCCGGCTTCTCGTGCATCGCGGCCAGCGCCGCAGCGAGGGCCGGATCGGCGAGCGCCGCGAGCAAGCCGCTCCGCACGTCGGCCCGGTCGGCCCAGCTGCGCACCGCCTGGAAGAAGAGCACCTCCGAGAGGCGGCGGATCACGGCTTCGTGGCCGGGGCGGGCGAGATGCACCTCGCGCGTGATGAACGCGAACGCATCGGCGAGCGACGAGGCCTGACCGTCGCGCTCCCAGCGCACGAGGATGAACGACGGCAGCTGCGAGAGCAGCGCG
>JANLSF010000895.1:0-8989 GCA_031362285.1 Gemmatimonadota bacterium
GGCGAGATGGCCGTGGTCGCCCCCTCCTGACCTCGCGGGCGACCGCCCGGTATCGTTCGAGTCATCCAAACTCCGGCCCGGGACGTACCCCGTGATCGGCCGGCCCACGCACCACCCTTCCACCTGGACCGCCCCGCATGCGCCGCCTGCCCTGCATTGCCGCTCTCATCTCGCTCGCCGTGGCCACCCCGGTCGTGCGCGCCCAGGCGCCCACGCAGGTGACGTTCACCGGATCCGCGCAATCGCCGATCTCGAACAACGTCGCCATCCCCGCCGGCCGAGCCTCGCTCTGGATCTCGGGCACCGTGCCCGAGATGGCCGACCCCAAGGCGCCCGCAGGGTCGCGCGAACGGTGGGGCGACACGAAGACGCAGGCACGCTCGATCATCAAGACGCTCGAGGCGCAGCTGGTCGCCAAGGGACTGACACTCAAGGACGTGGTCTACATGCGCGTCTACATCGCGGCCGACAAGGCGAAGGGCGGGGCGTTCGACTTCACGGGGTGGTTCGAGGCGTACGGCGAGTTCTTCGGCACGGCGCAGAACCCGACCAAGGTCTCGCGGTCGACGCTCGGCGTCCCGGCGCTCGTCTCCCCGGACTGGCTGATCGAGATCGAGGCGTTCGCCATCTATCCCGCCGGCAAGTAGCCGGCGCCATTTCACCGTCGGCCGCCGGGCCGGCCCGACCGAGGCATGACATGCACGCGACGCGCAGGTGGCAGCAGTGGATCGGGGTGGCCCTGGTGGTCGGAGCAGGGGCCTGCGCGTCGGTCGGGGGCGGTGCCTCGGGCTCGGGCGGAACGGCCGACGGCGTCAAGCTGTACACGCGACTGGGCGGGTACGACGCCCTGGCGGCGGTGACCGATGACTTCCTCGGCCGGATCCTCGTGGATTCGCTGATCGCGCCCTATTTCAAGGGGCTCGAGCCGTGGCAGAAGTCGCGCGTGCGGCAGATGATCGTGGACCAGCTGTGCGAGGCCACGGGCGGTCCGTGCCTGTACGTGGGCCGGCCCATGAAGCTCGCGCACGAGCAGATGCAGATGGACGATCGCGTCTGGAACGCGTTCGCCGGACACTTCGTCGCCACGCTCAGGAAGTTCGCCGTGAAGGAGCGCGAGCAGCGTGAACTGCTCGAGATCATCGGGTCGATGAAGGGCGACATCGTGCACGGCGGCGCGTAGCCGGCGGGACCGGACCTCAGGGCTTGCGGGTGGCGCCGGGCATCTGGATCGGGCTCGTCGGCGGCTGCTGAGGCGTCGGGGCGGCCCGCCGTGGATCGAGCCCCGGGTCCTGCAGTCCTTCGCCGGGCACGTCGAGTGTGTCGGAGCCGGCCGCGGGCTGCTCGAATTCGATGGGCTGACCCCACTCGCGTATCTCGTTCTTGAGCACGGCCATCTGGCGGAGCGGTTCCGCCATCACCCGATACGTGCGCCACGGCGCCGCCCGCGGGAGGCCGGTCGAGTCGTTCAGCGCCTCCGTCAGCCAGCTCACCGGGGCGCCCCATTCGGCGATCGTGACCGAGACCGAGTCACTGCCCGTGATGGCCGAACGTTCGGCCCGGAAGACCTCGCCGCGCATCGGGTCGATGATGGCCACGTGCCGGACGAGATGTAGCGGCTCGCGCATCGAGACCACCAGCAGCGGGTAGCCACCCTTGAACGCAAAGAGCTCCAACTGCTCGACGAGGAAGTACTCGGACATGAGCTGCGTCTTCTCGCCGGTCTTCACGTCGTAGCGCCACAGGGCCTGGCCCGAGCCGCGATAGCCGCCGGCGCCGCCGAACGACGTGTAGACCACCCAGGTGCTGTCCGGCCCGAGGCGTGCGACGCCCGTGGTCTCGGAGATGTGGAACTCGGACGAATCCACCTTCACGATCATGTCGCAGGGGAGGCACGGCATGCGCTCGCCCGTGGCAAACCGCACGCTCACGATGCGATTGCCCGTGATCGGCGTGTCGTTCGGGCTCCGGCAGGCGACGGCGACGCACGTCGCCGTGACGGCGAGGACCAAGCGGAAGCGGACCATGCCGAAAGGGAACCGGGCGGCAGCCGGAGTTCAACCCCGGTCGGGGAATGGCCGGATTGCCGCGCGCCGCACGCGCGGCGAGATTTCGCGATGGTCGCCGCGCGGGGCCCCGGTTCCGGGGACCCAAGCGGCGCTTTGTTGGTCGGCCCCCGTCACCGCACGAGCAGGCATGCGACGCTGGAAGGACTACCCCGTTCCGCAGGGCGAGCGCCGGCACGACGTGCCGGCGACGCTCAAGATCGTGGAGGGGCTCTACAGCCCGCAGCTGCGGAACCGGCGCGACCTCGTGGTCTACGTGCCGCCCTCGTACGACGCCCCCGGGGAGAAGCGCTACCCGGTCATCTACATGCAGGACGGGCAGAACGTCTTCGACCCGTACACCAGCTTTGCCGGGCACTGGCACGCGGGCGGCGCCCTGGCCCACCACGCGCGGTACGGCTACGAGGCGATCGTCGTGGCCATCCCGAACATGGGGAGCCAGCGGCTCGCGGAGTACACGCCGCATCCCGACCTGATCCGCGGCGGGGGAGACGGCGACCGGTTCGTCGCCTTCCTCGTCGAGACGGTGAAGCCCCTCATCGACCGGCGGATGCGCACGCTGCGCACGCCGGAGCACACGACCGTCGTGGGCTCGTCGCTCGGCGGGCTCCTCGCGCTGTACGCCTTCTTCCGCTCGCCGTGGACGTTCGGCGTGGCGGGGGTGCTGTCGCCGGCTCTCTGGTTCGCCGATGGGCGCATCTTCGATTTCATCCGCGAGCAGAAGCCGCCCGGCGGGCGCCTCCATCTCGACATCGGCACCCACGAGGGTCCCGACGCCCTCGAGGACGTGCGGCAGATGAAGGCGCTGTTGATGGAGCGCGGCTTCATCCCGGGGGCGACCCTGTCGTACTTCGAGGACCTCGGGGCGCGGCACAACGAGCGGGCCTGGTCGCGGCGGTTCCGGAAGGCGCTCCCGTTCTTCCTCGGGGGACCGTGCCCGGAACCGGGGCGGCGGAGCGGAGCGTTCAGCGTCGTGGCGACGCCGGCCGACGGCACCGTCTCGATCCCGGGAGACGGTGCGTCAGGGTGAAATCGCCCGCCGACGTGCCGCCCGCGCGATTAACTTTGCCCGACTCCAACCCGTCCCAAGGATCCCCACGCCATGGCACACGCGAAGAAGGTCGGCCTCGTTGTTGGTCGCGAATGGTCCATGCCCCCCGCGCTCATGAAGGAGATCAACGAGCGCGACCAGGGGGTGACCTGTGACATCCCGAAGCTCGGCGCCCCGACCGGGGCCCCGCCGCTCGATGGCGTGATCGGCTACGATGTCCTCGTGGACCGGATCTCGCACGAGGTCCCCATGTACCGCTCCTTCCTGAAGCATGCCGTGCTCCGGGGCGTGCGGGTGGTCAACAACCCGTTCATGTGGAGCGCCGACGACAAGTTCTTCGGCGCCACGCTGGCGGAATCGATCGGCGTGCGGAGCCCGAAGACGGTGCTGCTGCCCAACCGCGAGTACGTGCCGGGGATCAAGCACGACGAGTCGCTCCGCAACCTGGTCTTCCCGCTCGATTGGAAGGCCGTGGTCGCCCACGTCGGCATGCCCTGCATCCTCAAGGACGCGCATGGCGGCGGCTGGAAGGAAGTGTACGTCTGCCGGACCCTCGAGGAGTTGATCCACAACTACAACACGAGCGGCCTGCTGACGATGATCGCGCAGGAGTTCATCGAGTGGGACGAGTTCGTGCGCTGCATGTGCATCGGGCAGCAGGAAATCCTGCCCATCCAGTACGACCCGAAGGCGCGCAAGTACAACGTCACCGACACCTTCCTGACGCCGGCCATGCGCGAGCGGATCATCGGCGATGCGCGGAAGCTGAACCAGGCGGTGGGCTACGACATGAACTCCATGGAATTCGCCGTGAAGGACGGCATCCCGTACGCCATCGACTTCATGAACTGCGCGCCGGACATGGACCTGTACTCGCTGACCCCCACCTACTTCGCGTGGACGATGTCGGCGATGGCCGACATGCTGATCGCGCAGGCCACGGGCAAGCGCGGGCCGGCGCCCACGAGCTGGCGCGCCCTGCTGGCTGGACGTCCGGCGTGAGCGATGTCGCGCTTGCGAGCGCCATCGCGGGCTACCACGCACTCCTCGATGACCGGAGCGCCGCGGAGAGTTGGGGGTTCCTCGGCGACCAGCTGACGCGTCGCGGCCTCTGGTTCGGCGAGCGCCCGCTGTGCAACGTGCTGCGGCCGCGCTTCCTGTCGCCCGCCGGCCATGCGGTGATGCAGCGCGCCACCACCGGGCTGCTGCGCGCCTTCGACACACTCTATCGTGCGGCGCTCGCCGATCCGGCGCTCCGCGCGCAGTTCCATCTCACCGAGATGGAGGAGCTGCTGGTCCGCGAGGATCACGGGCTCTGGCAAGGGAGCATCCTCTCGCGCCTCGACGCCTTCTTCACGGCCGGTGGGGACGGGGTGCGGTTCACCGAGTACAACGGCGAGACGCCGGCCGGCGCCGCCTACGGCGACGTGCTGACCGAGCTGTTCCAGGCCATGCCGGTGATGCGCACCTTCCAGCAGCGGTGGCGCACGCAGCCCCTCCCCGCGCGCCACCACACGGTGAATGCGCTGCTCGAAGGATTCGCCACCTGGCGCGGCACCCGCGAGAAGCCCAGCGTGGTGATCCTCGACTGGAAGGAGGTGCCCACCTTTCACGAGTTCCTGCTGTTCAAGCACTTCTTCGAGGGGCTCGGCATCGCCTGCCTGATCGCCGATCCCCGCGACTGCGAGTACCGGGGCGGCGTCCTCTACGCCGACGGCACGCCGGTGAACTTGATCTACAAGCGCGTGCTGATCTCCGAGCTGCTCGAGCGGGGCGGGGGACTGGACCAACCCGTGGTGCGTGCGGTGCGCGACAAGGCGGCCTGCCTGATGGACGGCTTCCGGTGCAAGATGCTGCACAAGAAGGCATCGCTCGCCGTGCTGTCGGACGAGCGCAACGCCCACCTGTTCTCGGGGGGCGAGTTGGCCGTGATTCGCGACACGGTGCCGTGGACCCGGGTGGTGGAGGAGCGGACGACCACGGCAGCCGGCGCGCCGGTCGACCTGATCCCCTGGATCCTGGCCCACCGGGAGCGGATGGTCCTCAAGCCGAATGACGAGTATGGCGGCACGGGGATCGTGCTGGGCTGGGAAGTGGACGATACTGGCTGGGAGGCGGCCGTCGGCACGGCTCTTGCATCCCCCCATGTCGTTCAGGAACGCATCCACCTTCCCAGTGAGCCCTTTCCAAGCGCCATCGACGACCGGCTGGTGATTGCCGACCGGATCGTGGACACGGCGCCCTTCTGCTTCAACGGCACCTATTCCGATGGGTGCCTTTCGCGGATCTCCACTGCGGCCCTGGTCAACGTGACCGCGGGTGGCGGATCCACCGTCCCTACCTTCATCGTGGAGCCGCGATGAGCGTGCACCTCCGTCGTCCGACCATCGGCGTCACCACCCAGACGCTGCACTCGATCGACAACATTCCCGCCGGGCTGCCCCAGTCCTGGGTGATGAACCAGCGCTACCTCCTGGCGGCGTCCGTCGTGGGCGCCGTGCCCATCCTCGTGCCGCTGCTCGACGACGACCTGGACACCCTGGCCGAGATCTACGATCGACTCGACGGCGTGCTGATCCCGGGCGGCGTGGACATGAACCCCTCCTCGTACGGGGAGCCCAAGACGGAGCTGTGCGGCGCGCTCGATCCGTCGCGCGACCGCGTGGAACTGCAACTCGTGCGCTGGGCCGTGGACGACAAGAAGCCGGTCCTCGGCCTCTGTCGCGGGCTGCAGGTGATCAACGTGGCCATGGGCGGGACGCTCTACCAGGACCTCGAGGCGCAGTACACGGGCGCGATCAAGCACGACTACTTCCCGACCATGGGCTTCGACCGCGACCACCTCGCGCACACGGTGGAGATCGCGGCCGGGTCGCGGATGCATTCGCTGCTCGAGTCGCACGATGTGCAGGTGAATTCCATGCACCATCAGGGGATCAAGCTGCTGGCCCCGTCGTTGGTGGCCTCGGCGATCGCCCCCGATGGGTTGATCGAAGGGGTGGAGAGCGCCGACAACCAGTTTCTCGTCGGGGTCCAGTGGCACCCCGAGATGCTGGAGATGCAGGACCCGCACGAGCGGCACCTCTTCGGAGAGTTCGTGCGCGCCGCCCGGGAGTGGCACGCGCACAACGGCTAGCTGCGCGCCGGCGCGCACGCACGCGCGCGTAGCGCCGCGTCGTGGGCGCGCACGGCTGCGCGTGCCCGGGCGGTCGCCACCGTCCAACCGGAGTCGTCGGCGTTGTTGTGCGCGTCCCACCGGGACAGCAGCGTCTGCACGTGCCGGCAGGCGCCCTGGCTGCCCGCCGGCGTGAGGCGGTCGTCGCTGAGCGCGTCCGGCCCGGCGAGCAGCGCGGTCACGGCGGGGACCGCGTCGGCCCCCAGTGAGGTGACGGCGTATGCGAGGTCGAAGGTGCCGCCGGCGGCGGCGCGCCGGGCGTTGAAGGCCGCCACGGTCGCCTCGGGGTTGAGCACGTTCACCGTGAACAGGATGGCCCACCCGGCGCGCAGCGCGCCACGCACGAAGGCGAGCGGACGTCCGGCGATCGTCGTCAGCCGGAGCCAGGCGAAGAGGGCCGCGATCCAGAGCATGCCGCCGAAGGTGTAGAGCCGGTCCACGGTCAGCCCGAACTGGTCCACGTAGAGGGCCATGCGCACCACGGCCGACACCATGACCGCCGAGACGAGCAGCATCGTGAGCGACGCGAGGCGCCGATACGTCGGCGTGATGCCCGGCGAGTCGGCGCGCAGCGATGCGTGCATCGCCACCAGGCCCGCGAGCGCGAGGGCACCCACCACGGTGAGCGTGAAGAAGCCGCTCCGGGCGTACTGGGCGAGGGTGAGGTTGGTGGTCGCCAGGACGTAGGCCATGCCGCCGAACAGCACGCGCAGCTGGACGGCGAGGTAGAGGGCGAACAGCGCGTTGAGCGCGCCCAGGATGGCGAGGACATCGAGGCGGCTCAGCACCGGCCACGAGGCCGTGCGCGCGGCGGCGGGCGGCGCGGGTTCGAGGCCCCCGGCGAGGACGCCGAGCACGGGCCATGCGAACAGGGCGGTGAACAGCAGGTGCCACGCCACGGCGCCCACGTCGGCCACCGGCAGCGGGAGCCGCCCGGCGAGTTCGTTGAAGACGGGATCACCGTTCACGAGGAGCAGCGCGAAGACACCGCTCACGAGCGTGGCCACGGCGGCGGCGCGCAGCAGGAGGACGGCGGCGTAGCGGGTACGACTGGGGATGGTCACGGCCTGCGGCGCGGTCCACAGGATGAACGGGAAGGCCGACACGAGGGCATCGCCGAGGGCGCGCGCGAGCTGCCCCAGCAGGTCGCGCACGCGGGTCCGCGCGACGTCGAACGCCGACCCCTCGCGCGCGGTGCCGGCGGCGAGCGCCAGGGCACTGGCGGCGGCGACGACGTTGCCGAAGGCGAGGAGCGCGCCGTCGCGGACGCCGAGCCATGCCGCGAAGATGGCGGCGACGACGAGGAGGCGACCGGCGTCGCGAGGAATGGTGCCGAGCACCTGGCGCTGGACCGCGGCGAGCGCCACGACGCAGACGAGGAGCCAGAGGGCGAGGTTGATCCCGAGACCCTGTGTCCGGAGGAGCAGATCGCCGGTGAGGCCGGCGATGAGGCCGCCGGCGAGGGCGAGGCGGATGTGCGCGACCGGACGGGGCGCGGGACGGGCGACGTCGGCGGGGGGCGGCGTGATCGGACCGGGCGCGGCGGACATGGGAGGCATGGGCGTGACGGGGTGTGAGGCAGGAGGGCAGGGGTCGGGCGCGGTGGGGCCGCATTGGAAAGTACTTTACAAGGCAAAGTAAAGTTCCAACCGGCCGCACGGGCCCCGCTCGCCGTCGGGTCCCACGGTCCAGGCGTCGGGCTCGTTCCACTGCGGACGCCGCCCCGGGACGCCCGCGCAACGCCCCGACTGGCGCCCTCGCGTTCCCGGTGACAGACTGCGTTTCCCGACCGTCACGCTGCACCCCCCGCCCCCGGACCATGGCCGCGCCCGCACTTTCGATCGGCATCGAGGAGGAATACCAGATCATCGACCCGAAGACCCGGGAGCTCACCCCAGGCTTCGCCGAGTTGGTCCACGGGGACGACCCGCTCATCAAGGACATCAAGCCGGAACTGCACCAGTGCCAGGTGGAGATCGGCACGCCGCCGTGCCAGACCATCCAGGAGCTGCGGGACCAGCTCATTCGCCATCGGCGCGCCATCATCCGGGCCGCCGACCAGCGCGGACTCGCGATCGCCGCCGCCGGCACGCACCCGATCTCGAGCTGGATGAAGCAGGACGTGACGCCGCTCGAACGGTACCTGGGCGTGAAGAACGAACTGCAGGACCTGGCCCACCGCCTGCTCATCTTCGGGACGCACGTGCACATCGGGATCGAGGATCCCGAGTTCCGCATCGACGCCCTCAACGCGAGCCGCTACATCCTGCCCCACCTGCTCTGCATGAGCGCCAGCAGCCCGTTCTGGATGGGGCGCAACACCGGGCTCCACTCGTACCGCAGCATCGTCTTCAAGAACTTCCCGCGCACCGGGGTGCCACGCGTGTTCCAGAGCGCGGCGGACTACGACAACCTCGTCGACACCCTCGTCGCCACGCGCTCCATTCCCGACGGCTCCAAGATCTGGTGGGACGTGCGTCCCCACTACAAGTACCCGACGCTCGAGTTCCGCATCTGCGACGTGAACACGCGCGTCGACGAGGCGATCTGCATTGCCGCGATCCTGCAGGCGGTGGTCTACAAGCTGTGGAAGCTCCGGCGCGACAACATGACCTTCCGCATCTATCCGCAGGACCTGATCGAGGAGAACAAGTGGCGCGCGGTCCGCTGGGGGTTGGGCGGCAAGCTCATCGACTTCGG
>JANLSF010000944.1:0-5327 GCA_031362285.1 Gemmatimonadota bacterium
TGACGATGCCGTCGCCCGTCGCATGCTGCTGCTGCGCGATCATGGGCGCGATGAGAACGGTCGCGTGGTCAGTTGGGGCTTCAACTCCCGCCTCGACAACCTGCAGGCGGCGGTCCTCAACGTCCGCCTCGCGCACTTCCCGGCGGAGATCGAACGCCGCCGCCAGCTGGCGCGGCTGTATCACGAGGGGCTGTCGTCCGTCGCCGAACTGCTGCTGCCGCCGGGTCCGGATGCCGATGCCGATCACTTCGACGTGTATCAGAACTACGAGGTGGAGGCGGAGCGTCGCGACGACTTGCGCGCCCAGCTCGAACGCGACGGCGTGAAGACGATCATCCAGTGGGCGGGCACGCCGGTGCACGAATTCGGGCTCCCCGGCGTGCGCGTCACGGACCTGCCGCGCACGACCCTGCTCTTCGAACGGTGCTTCCTGCTGCCCATGAACACGTCGCTCACGGACGATGAGGTCCACTACATCTGCTCCGTCATTCGACGATTCTATGGTCGCCCGGACTAGCCCCCGGTACGACGCGGCCGACACGGATCTCGGGGCGCTGGCCGATCCAGCGCGATTCCACGAATCGTTGACGCTTCCGCTCGAGGACCGTGGGTGGCTCACCGGTGCGCTCCGCACCATGATGCTCGCCCGCGCGTGTGAAGAGCGGATCGGCGACATGGTCACGTCGGGAAAGATCCGCTGCCCCTGCCACCTGGCCATCGGCCAGGAAGCGGCGGCCGTGGGTGTGGCGCGACCACTTCGGGCGTCTGATCGCGTGTTCGGGGCGCACCGCTCCCATGCCCACTACATCGCCCTCGGCGGCTCCGTGCGGAAGCTCATGGCCGAGGTGCTCGGTCGCGACACCGGTGCGTCACGCGGGATGGGCGGGTCAATGCACCTGATCGACCGGGAGCACGGGCTGCACGGCACCGTGCCCATCGTCGGCGCCACGATCCCGATTGCCGTGGGCGCCGCCCTCGCCGCGAAGATGGATGGACGCGGCGATGTGGCCGTCTCGTTCTTCGGCGACGGGGCGACCGAGGAAGGGGGATTCCACGAGTCCATGAATCTGGCCGCTGCCCTCAAGGTGCCGGTGCTGTTCGTGGCGGAGAACAACATGTTCTCGAGCCATCTCCACATCAGCCTGCGCCAACCGCACGCTTCCGTGGCGCGCTATGCGGTCGCGCATGACGTGCCCGCGTGGCGCGTCGATGGCAACGACGTGGTGGCCGTCGCCGCGGCGGCCTGCGAAGCGGTCGCGCGCATGCGGGTCGAGCCTGGGCCGGCATTCATCGAGGCTGTCACGTATCGGTGGCGCGGGCACGTGGGAGCGCGTGACGACGAGGACGTTGGAGTGAGCCGCGGAGGCGACCTGCCCGCGTGGCGGCAGCGTGACCCCGTGCGCCGGTTGTTCGAGGCGCTCGTCGCCGTCGGTGATGCGGACACGGGACTCCTCGGTCGGCTGGAGGCGGAACTGAAGGCGGAGGTGGAGGCCGCCTGGGCGCAGGCGCAGGGCGATCCGTTCCCCGCGCCCGACGCCCTCCTCGCTCGCGTGTACGGCGGGGCCCGCTGATGGCCGTCCGCTCGTACGGCGTCGCCATCCGTGACGGCTTCGAACACCTGATGACGGAGCACCGCGAGGTGTTCACGATCGGTCAGGGCCTGTGGAGCCCGTGGTACGTGGGCTCCACGATGACCGACCTCGAGAAGCAGTTCGGGAAGGCGCGCGTCATCGACACGCCGGTCTCGGAGCTGGCCACCACCGGGGCCGCGCTCGGCGCCGCCCTGTGCGGCTATCGACCGATCGTCATCCATCCTCGCGTCGACTTCATGCTCCTCGCCGTGGACCAGATCGTGACGCAGGCCGCGAAGTGGCGCTACATGTTCGGGGGAGACGTGAACGTCCCGCTGACCGTGCGGGCCATCATCAACCGGGGCGGGGAGCAGGGCGCGCAGCACTCGCAGTCGCTGCACGCCTGGTTCGCGCACATTCCTGGCCTGCGGGTGGTGATGCCCGCCACGGCCCGGGATGCCCGCGACCTCCTCATCGCCAGCGCGCTGTGTGACGACCCGGTGCTGTACATCGATGATCGCTGGCTGTACGGGGTGGAAGAAGAGATCGGGTCGCCCGTCGAACTCGACCTCCGACTCGAGGGACCGCGCCTGGTGCGCGAGGGTGCCGAGCTGACGCTGGTGGGCGCCGGGCACAGTGCCTGGCTGTGCACCGAGGCGGCGCGCTCGCTTGCCGAGAACGGCGTGTCGTGCGACGTGATTGACGTGCGCGTCCTGAATCCGTTCGACGCGCGCCTCATCGTCGACTCGGTGCGGCGCACCGGCCGACTGCTCGCGGTCGATGGCGACTGGACGACCTGCGGCTTTGCCGGCGAGGTTATCGCCAGCGTGGTCGAGGCGCTGCCCCCGGGAGCCCTCCGGGCCTCGCCGCGCCGACTCACGCTGCCCGAGGCGCCCGCTCCCACGAGCGCGCCGCTTGAGCGCAGCTATTATACCAACGTGGCCGACGTGGTCACGGCCGCGCGCCAACTCGTCGGCGTGCCGGGAGATTCATGGGAGTGAAGCGACTGTTCGACGTGACGGCGTCCGGACTCGGCTTGCTCGTGCTGAGCCCCCTGTTGCTGGCCATCTCGGTGCTGGTGTGGCTGCAGGACTATCGGTCGCCCTTCTACATCGCCGGCCGCACGGGTCGCCTCGACCGGCCATACCGGATGGTGAAGTTCCGCTCCATGGTGGTGCGGGCCGACAAGTCGGGGGTCGATTCGACCGCCGCGAACGACCCACGCATCACCGCCATCGGGCGCTTCATCCGGCGATTCAAGATCGACGAACTCCCGCAGCTCTGGAACGTCTTCGTCGGCGAGATGTCACTGGTTGGACCGCGTCCCAACGTGAAGCGCGAGACCGACAGCTACACGGTTGAAGAGAAGGGGCTGCTCTCGGTGCGTCCCGGCATCACGGACCTCGCGTCGATCGTCTTCAGCGATGAGGGCGACATTCTCGCCGGCAGTCCCGATCCCGATCTGCGATACAACCAGATCATCCGCCCGTGGAAGTCGCGTCTGGGCCTGCTGTATGTGCGCGAGTCGGGCTCCGTGCTGCTCGACCTCCGGCTCATACTGCTCACGATCACGAGCGCCGCCAACCGGGAGCGGGCGCTCGGCGACGTCGCGGCGATCGTGCGGTCGTTGGGAGGCGACGACGAACTCGTCCTCGTCGCGCTGCGCCAGCAGCCGTTGCGGGCGGCCCCGCCGCCGGGCGCCACGCAGGTGGTCACGACTCGCGATCAGGTGCCTGTCTGACACGAGCCATGGGTCCGACCGGGCTCGCCTGACCAGTCGTGTGGCGCCGCTGAGGCCCCACTGGGGCACAGCGAACGACTCACGAGGCCGCTCAGGTCCGCTTGACGATGATCGCGAGCGTCGCCAAGCTGGTGAGGATGCCGAGCCACGCTGTCAGCTTTTGCGTGGACTGCAGGTCCTCGTTGAGGTCCTTGAGGGGCACCGTCACGGTGGCCCCTGGCCGAGGTTCAGGCTTCCCGTCTGGGAAGAACGCCCAGCGCGGAATGCGGCTCTCCACCTGCCCGATCGATTGCGTCACGAAGGCGCGGCGCTCGTCTCCCGAGCGCCGGGGGCCGCCGGCCGACTTCACGTAGTAGTCGATCGATGCGCCCGGCCGGTACGCCACACCCGTCGCGGCATTCACCTCGCCGCGCACGACGACCACCGGGTTCAGCTGCGGCACGTGGAGCGAGTCGCCATCCTGCAGCACGAGGTTGTCGCGGAACTCGCGCTCGCGCATCGCTTGCCGCAGGTCGATGCCCACCCGACCTACGCTGTCACGAGAGCGATGGAACGAGGCGCCTTCGCTGTAGGCCAGCGGTGCCAGTCCGCCAGCCCGGGCGATCACGTCGGAGAGGCGCTCACCCTGCGACTTCAGCGTGTATCGCCCTGGGAACTTCACCTCGCCGGTCAACCACACGGCGCTCTGCAGCGCCCAGTCAGGCTGCCGCAGGATCAGCACGTAGTCATACGCATTCAATGCCAACTCGGCGCGCGGCCCACTGGGCGCGGCCAGCCCCGGGGGCCCGGCGTACTTGCCATCGGGCGACCGCTCGAACAGGTAGCTCGAATCAAGCGACACGCGCACGGTCGAGGCGGTGACGCCTCCGGCGCGGCTCGCCGGAAGGCGCGCGATCTCGGCTTCGTTCAGGTCGGCGCTCTGGTCGAGGCCGCCCGCCAGCAACACGAGATCACGGACGGTCATCCCCTCGCGGTAGGCAAAGCGCCCGCCCCGGCGGACCGCGCCCGCGATCGAGACGAAACGAAGCGGCCGAAATTCGGTCAACGAAAACACGCGAATCTCGTCGTCCTCGCGAAGCGGCAGGTCGTCGACCGCGGCACCCGTCGTGTCGCGAAGCGCGGTCCTGAGTTGCACGCGCGTCGAGTCCGGGCGCAACCGCGACACGAGTACCTGACCGAGGTACGTGTCCGGCCTCGGTCCTCCAGCGCGCTTGAGGGCGTCCGACAGGCGCATGCCGGGTTCGACGGCCACGAGGCCCGGGCTCCACACATTGCCGCGGACCACGACGCGGTTGCGCACGCGATCCGAGATCGACATGACGCGCACCACGTCACCGCCACCGGCCATTACGGTCGAGGCCGCCTCGGCCGACAGGGCGAGGATCGTGCGGTCGCGTCCCGTGGCCGTGCGCTCCGCCGGCGGAAGCACCCGCTCGACCACCACGCGACGGGCATCGGCTTCGCTGGTCAGCCCACCAGCCATGCGGAGCGCGTCCGCGACCGTCTCCGTCGCGCCCACTTCATAGGTGGCCGGGCGGACAACCTCGCCCACCACGCGCACGCGCGCGCCATGCGGAGGCACGAAGATCACGTCGCCCGTCTCGAGGCGCACGTCGTGCGTGGCGTCACCGCGCAGCAGGTAGTCGTACACGTCGAGCCGCTCGACCACCTGGCCAGCGCGACGAATCTCCACGCGTCGCAGGGATCCGTTCCTCGTGGGACCGCCGGCGGCGTAGAGGGCCGCGAATGCCGTCCCGGTGCTCGAGATCCTGAGTGCCCCGGGGCGTTCGACGTCGCCCACCACGAATACCTGAAGCGAACGCAGGTTGGCCACGCTTACCGAGAATCGGGTCGTGCCGCCCGTCTTGCGGAGCCCCGAGTAGACGCGCCCCAGTTTACCGTGGAGCACCGTCTCGAGCTCGCGGAGCGACAGGTTGTTCACGAAGACCTGCCCCACCTGCGGAATGACGATGAACCCCTCGCGCGTCACTGGCAGGTCGTGCGCGAGCTCGACG
>JANLSF010000946.1:0-8767 GCA_031362285.1 Gemmatimonadota bacterium
GCAGACGCGGGGGACTTAAAATCCCCTGCCCGAAAGGGCGCGTGGGTTCGAGCCCCACCCCCGGCATGCAGTCGCAGGAGAAGTGGGACCCCGCAACCGTCGTGCGAACGCCGGGTTGGGAATGCCAGCGAGGCCCCCTGAGGGCCGACTGGGCGGGATGGCCGGTCGTTCACCCATTCGCGGGAAGAAGCGCCGATGATGCCGACGCAGGAAATCAACGTGAAGCAGCATCACCGGGCCGCCACGAAGGCCGCCGTCCGGCCGTCCGAAGACGAGACGCGCGACTTGGGCTTCGGCTCGGTGGTGGCCACGACGGCGCGCGAGCGGTTGCTCAATCGCGATGGCTCGTTCAACGTGCAGCGCCGCGGGCTCGGCTTCTGGGCCACCGTCACCCCCTATCACGTGCTGGTCAGCATGTCGTGGCCGCGCTTCCTCGGGCTCGCCGCGGCGCTGTTCATGGTCATCAACGTGGCGTTCGGCGTGGGATTCTGGCTGCTCGGTCCCGAGGCGATGATGTCGCCGGGCGCCGAGAAGTTCGGCGGCTCCTTCCTCCAGGCGTTCTTCTTCTCGGTGGAGACGTTCGCGACGATCGGGTATGGTCACCTGGCGCCAATGGGGATCCCGGCCAACGTGCTGATGACGATGGAATCCGTGGTGGGGGTGCTCGCGCAGGCGCTCGTGACCGGCTTCACCTTCGCGCGGTTCTCGCGTCCCACGGCGTCCATCCTGTGGAGTCGGAACGCGATCGTGGCGCCGTACCGTGGTGGCACGGCGCTCATGTTTCGCATCGTCAACCAGCGCAGCAATCAGCTCATCGAACTGCACGCGCAGGCGCTGCTGGCCAAGATGACGACGACGCCGACGGGTAGAAAGCGGAGCTTCGAGGGGCTCACGCTCGAGCGCTCCCAGGTGACGTTCTTTCCGCTGACGTGGACGGTGGTGCATCCGATCGACGAGGCGAGCCCGCTCTGGGGCGTGTCGGAGGACCAGCTGCTCGCGCAGGACGCGGAGATCCTCGTGCTCCTCTCCGGCTACGACGAGACCTTCGCCCAGCAGGTGCACACCCGGTCGTCCTACAAGGCCGACGAGGTGGTGTGGAACGCCCGGTTCAAGAACATCTTCAACGCGAACGCCGAGGCCGGTGACGTGACACTCGAAGTGCAACGGGTGCACGAATACGAGCTTCTGGACGCCTGAACAGGGCGGAGTCGGCGCCGTGCGGGATTGCCGTGGTGCTGCAAGCAACGGTTGCTGTTGGAGTTAGGGTGGCCCATACTTTCGAGGGGGCCGCCCTACCCGAAAGAGGAAGTGGTGTTCGGCGCCCCAGCCGGTTTGATTCTTCCGCGCCAGCTGTTCGCCGCTCCTGACGCCCGCCGAGGCCTGCATGGACACCGCCGTGCGCGACGCCGTTCGCCCCGCCGCCGTGACGCCTCCCACGGCCCGCGTCAATCCGATTCCCGATCGGGCAGCCTGGGAGGCCGCGCGCGCCGCCTGCCTGGCAAATCCCGGCGCCTATCACGGCGGCGTGGCCAAGCGTGAACTGCACTGGTTCGACGCCTCCATCGGCGACGCCGGTGCCTGGATCACCTGGAGCGATACCGACGGCGCGTGGACAGGCTTCGACGCCCGCACCGCTCACGTGGTGCGCGCGGGCTATCCCGAGGCGCATGCCCCGTGGGAGCGCGCCTTTGATGATCGCGCGGCCCCGTTCTATCGCTGGTTCGACGGTGGGCTCACCAACGCCTGCTTCAACGAGGTCGACCGCCATGTGCTCGCGGGCCACGGCGCGGAGCCGGCCTTCCTGTTCGAGGGGGACCGGTGGGACCAGTCGCTTGATGGCGGGAAGGGAGGCCCGGTGGTCGCCTATCCGATCTCCCGCGCGCGGCTGCTGGTCGAGGTGGCGAAAGCCGCCCTGATCCTCCGCGAGCTGGGACTCGTGCGCGGCGATCGCGTGGCGATCAACATGCCGAACATCCCGGAGCAGGTCTACTACACGGAGGCCGCCAAGCGGCTGGGCATCGTCTACACGCCGGTGTTCGGCGGCTTCTCCGACAAGACGCTCTCCGATCGCATCCACAATGCCGGCGCCCAGGTGGTGATCACGGCGGACGGCGGCTATCGCAACGCGCAGGTGGTGGCGTTCAAGGAGGCCTACACCGACCCCGCGCTCGACAACTTCGTGGCGGCCGAGGTGGCCGTGGACGCCGTGCGTGAAGCCATGGCGACGCTCGGCGTGGAGGGCGGCCTCGCCGACGCGATCGTCGCCGGAGCGCGTGACGCCGCGGCACACGAGATCACCCTAGAGCGCAGCGACGTGATGCGGGGCGTGGGTCGCGCGCTCGAGACGCGGGCGCTGGACCCGGCCCGTGCGAGCCGGATCCGCACCGCCGTGGCGCGCGCGCTGGTGAACACGCCGCCCCGGGTGAAGGCCGTGGTGGTCGTGCGGCACACGGGGCAGGCCGACCTGCTGTGGCGCGCGGAGCGCGACGTGTGGCACCACGACCTGGCGGCCCGGGCGGCGCAACAGCTCGTGGACCACGCCCGTCGTGGCGGCGCCCGCGTAGCCAGCGAGGCCGACCTGTTGGCCCTCCCCGACCGCGAGCTCGTGGCGGCGGTCTGGGCCACGACGGCTCCGGAGCCGCTGGACGCGGAATTCCCCCTGTTCATCAGCTACACCTCGGGCTCCACCGGCAAGCCGAAGGGCGTGGTGCACGTGCACGGCGGCTATTGCAGCGGTATCGCCCACACGATGAAGGTCGCGTTCGACGCCGTGCCCGGCGACGTCATGTACGTCGTGGCGGACCCGGGGTGGATCACGGGCCAGAGCTACATGATCGCCGCCGCGCTGCTGACGCGCGTCACGAGCGTGCTCGCCGAGGGCGCCCCGGTGTTCCCGAGCGCGGGACGGTTCGCCTCGATGATCGAGCGCTACGGCGTGTCGATCTTCAAGGCCGGCGTCACCTTCCTCAAGTCGGTGATGACCGATGCGCAGAACGCCGCCGACGTGCGGCAGTACTCGATGGCGTCGCTCCGGGTCGCGACGTTCTGTGCCGAACCGACCTCGCCGCCGGTGCAGGCCTTCGGGATGGCGCTGCTGACGCCGTGGTACATCAACTCCTACTGGGCCACCGAGCACGGCGGCATGGTGTGGACGCACTTCTACGGCAATGGCGACTACCCGCTGCGCGCCGACGCGCACACCTACCCGCTACCCTGGGTCCTGGGGGAGGTGTGGGTCGCCGACGGCGAGTCCGTCGACGGCCACCCCGTGGCCCGACCCGCCGCCGCGCTCGAGAAGGGCGACGTCGTCATCACCCATCCGTATCCGTACCTCTGCCGCACGATCTGGGGGGATGCCGACGCCTTCCGCATGGACGGTGCGCGGGTGGCGCGCGCCTGGCGCGGTGACGTCGATCGGTACGCGCGCACCTACTGGACGCGCTGGCACGGGACCCTCGCGTACACGCAAGGCGACTTCGCCGTGCGGCACGCCGATGGCGGCTTCTCGCTGCACGGCCGTTCGGACGACGTCATCAACGTGTCGGGGCACCGGCTCGGCACCGAGGAGATCGAGGGGGCGATCCTGCGCGACAAGCAGGTGAACCCGGATTCGTGCGTGGGCAACGTGATCGTGGTGGGCGCCCCCGACGCCGTGAAGGGGCTCACCCCGGTCGCCTTCGTGATGCCGACCGCCGGGCGACGGCTCACGTCGGACGACCGCCGGCGCCTGGGCGAGCTGGTGCGCCAGGAGAAGGGCGCCCTGGCGGTGCCGAGTGCGTTCATCGAGGTGTCCCAGTTCCCGGAGACGCGGAGCGGCAAGTACATGCGCCGCATGGTGCGCGCGCTGGTCGATGGCACCGAGGTCGGCGACACGTCGACGCTGCGCAACCCGGAGTCGCTCGACGAGTTCCGGCGCGCGATCGCCGCGTGGAGCGTTCGGCAGCGCCTCGAGGAGGAGCAGGAGCTCTTCAGCGACTGGCGCTTCTTCCGGGTGCAGTACGATCGCGTGCGGCCCGGCGTGACGAACGCCACCGTCACGGTCAACAAACCGCCGGTCAACGCGCTCAACGAGCGCGCGCTGGATGAACTCAACATCGTGGTCGAGCACGTGGCGCGACGCGACGACGTGCGCGCGGTGATCTTCACCGGACAGGGCACCAGCTCGTTCGTGGCGGGGGCGGACATCCGGCAGCTGCTCGAGGAGATCCGCACGATCGAGGAGGCTGCCCCGCTGCCGAACAACGCCCATCTGGCCTTCCGGAAGATCGAGGCCATGGGGAAACCCTGCATCGCCGCCATCAACGGCGTGGCCCTGGGCGGCGGCCTGGAGTTCGCCCTCGCCTGTCACTACCGCGTGGCCGAACCCACGGCGACGTTCGGCCAGCCGGAAATCCGCCTCAACCTGTTGCCCGGCTATGGCGGTACGCAGCGGCTGCCGCGCCTGCTCGCCGACCGCGACGGGGGCGCCGGCCTCGTGCGCGCGCTGGAGCTGATTCTCGGCGGTCGCGCGATCACCGCCCGGGAGGCGCTCGATGCGGGGGTGATCGACGAAGTGGCCGATGGCACCGACAGCGCGTTGTCGCGCGCCGTCGAACTCGCCCGCGCGCTGGTGGACGGAGCGACCGCGCCGCTGGCGGCGCGCATCGCGGCGCGACGCGAGGCTCGCCATGGGTGGTCGGCGTCGGGCGCGCTGCCGATGGCCATCGCCGTGAGCGACCCGAACATCCAGCGGCTCGAGGCGCAAGCGGCCTCCGCCGGCCGCGCGGTGGCCTTCGCGCGCGCCCTCGAGGCCGTGCGCTTCGGCTGGGAGCACGGGATCGACGCGGGGCTCGCCCACGAAGCGGACGTCTTCGCGAGGGCGATCGTGGATCCAGCGGGAGGCAAGGCCGGGATCCGCGCCTTCATCGACAAGCGATCGGCCCCGTTGCCGACGCACCGCGCGACGGTGCCCGCGGCGAGCGACGTTGCGGCGCTGATCACGGCCGGCCGGTTGCTGCCGATCGGGGCGCCCTTCTTTCCAGGGTTCACGCCGGTGCCGGAGTGGCAGTACGGGCAGGGCGTGGTGCGTGATCCGGCGACCGGGGCCGCCGCACACGGCGACCCGGCGCACGCCGAGCGCGAGTTCCTCCTGCCCGTGGCCGAGCCCGGGCCGAACGAGGCGCTGGTGTACGTGCTGGCGTCGGAGGTGAACTTCAACGACATCTGGGCCCTCACCGGCATTCCGGTGTCGCCGCTCGACAACAGCGACGTCGATTGGCACGTGTCGGGATCGGGAGGGGTCGCACTGGTCGCCAAGCTGGGGCGCGAGTTGCGCCGCGAAGGACGGGTGGCCGTGGGCGACCTGGTGGCCATCTATTCGGGAACGAACGAGTTGTTGTCGCCCGTCGTGGGGCTCGACCCGATGTTCGCGGACTTCGCGATCCAGGGCTACGACACCGGCACGGGCTCCCATCAACAGTTCCTCCTGGCGCAGGGACCGCAACTGCACCACCTGCCACCGGACCTGACGTTGGAACAGGCCGGCGCCTATATCCTGAATCTCGGCACCGTCGTGCGAGCGTTGTTCACGACGCTCGGGGTGGAGCCCGGCAGGCGCATCTTCGTGGAGGGGGCTGCCACCGGCACCGGACTCGACGCGCTGCGCAGTGCGACGCTGAACGGGCTGCAGGCAGTCGGACTCGTCTCGAGCGAGGAGCGCGCCCGGTTCGTGCGCTCGCAGGGCGCAGGGGCGGTGAACCGGAAGGCGCCGGGGATCGCCGACATCTGGACGGTGCCGCCCGCCGAATCGGGCGCACTGGCCGCATGGGAGCGCGCCGGCGAGCCCTTCCTCGACGCCGTCCGGGGAGCGCGCAACGGACTACTCGCCGACTACGCCGTGTCACACGCCGGCGAAACGGCGTTTCCGCGCACCTTCCAGGCGCTGGCGCCCGGCGGCGTGCTGACCTTCTTCGGGGCATCGTCGGGTTACTACTTCGCCTTCGCGGGCAAGCCGGGAACGGTGCCGCCTGGGGAGATGCTGCGCCGTGCGCGGCTGCGCGCGGGCGAGGCCGTGCTCGTCTACTACGGCCCCGCCGCCGATGCCGAGGGGTTGGTGGACCTCGCCGGCCTCGAGGCCATCGAGGCGGCCCGGTCAGCGCGTGCGCGCCTCGTCGTCGCCACCCGGACCATCGCCCAACGCGAGTTCGTCCAGTCGCTCGGGTTCGGTGACGCCGTGCGCGGGGTCGTCGCGATCGAGGAGATCGAGCGAAGGGAGGGGAGTGACTTCGAGTGGCCCGCCGCGCTGCCGCCGCTTCCCGACGTGCGGCGCGAGACCGCCGCCTTCAAGGAGGCGGTGCGCGCCTTCCAGGAGCGCACGATCAAGGCGTTCGGGAGCGCCGTGGGCCGGCACCTGCGCTCCGCCGACAACCCGCGCGGCTATCCCGACCTCGTGATCGAGCGCGCCGGGCACGACGCGCTGGCCGTCTCGACCACCCTCGTCAAGCCGGGCACCGGCCGGGTGGTGTACTTCGAGGAGATGGCCGGACACCGGTACACCTTCTACGCCCCCCAGGTGTGGATGCGCCAGCGACGCATCCTCTGTCCGTCGGCGAGCATCCTCGGCACCCACCTCTGCAACGCGTACGAAGTCGTGCGCATGAACGAGATGCTCGCCGCCGGGCTGCTCGAAGTGACGGCGCCCGCCGTGGTCGAGTGGTCGGAGCTGCGCGAGGCCCACCAGGCGATGTGGGAAAACCGCCACGCGGCGGCCACGTACGTCGTGAACCACGCGCTCCCGGCCCTGGGCCTCCGGACACGCGACGAGCTGTACCAGGCGTGGGCGGCCGCGACGCGTGATGGCGCGTCCGCGGCGCCCACGTCCCACTGAACGGCCGGCATCGGGGAGCACGAACATGGCTGCGGCGAAGAAGACGACCGGCCCGGCGACGACCGGTCCCCGCGTGACGGCCGTCGGTGCGCGTGCCCGACGCGGCCGGGGACGCCTCGACGGCAAGGTGGCGTTGATCACCGGCGCCGCCGGCAACATCGGCGAGACGCTCTGTCGCCGCTTCCTCGAGGAGGGGGCCACGATCGTGATGGTCGGGCGCAACCGTGGCAAGCTCGAGGACGCGCGCACGCGACTCGTGAAGCTCACGCGCGCGCGCACGGCGCGCCTCGTGCTCGTCCCGTTCGACGCGAGCGACCCGGGCCAGGTGCGCGCCGGCATCGCCGAGGCCATCGCGCAGTGCGGCCGGATCGACGTGCTGGTGAACAACGCCGGATCGGCGGGCCCCAAGCAGAAGCTCGAGGACGTGCCGCTGAGCGCCGAGGAGCTTGACCGGCTGCGCGCCGCGGGGAGTACCGACACCGAGACGGCCGTCGCGGCCGCGGGCAACCTGCTCGGACTCTCGTGGAACGTGATCCGGGCCGCGCTGCCGCATCTCGCGCCGGGTGCGTCCATCATCAACATCTCCACCATCTTTTCGCGCACGCAGTACTACGGCCGCACGGCGTACGTGGTGCCCAAGGCGGCACTCAACGCCTTCTCGCGACAGCTGGCCACGCAGCTCGGCTCCCGGGGCATCCGCGTCAACACCGTCTTCCCGGGTCCGATCGAGAGCGAGCGCATCCGCACGGTGTTCGCCGCCATGGACACGTTGCGGCACGCGGCCGACGGCACCACGGCGCACATGTTCTTCGACCTCATGGCACTCGCCAGGGCCAAGGACGGGAAGCCACCCGAGCGAACCTTCCCGACCGTCGACGACGTGGCCCATGCGGTGGTCTTCCTCGGATCCGAGGAATCGGCGGCGATCAGCGGCCACAACTTCGAGATCACCCATGGCATGGCCGTGCGGCAGGAGTCGCGCTCCACGTGGGTGTCGCGACCCGAGCTCCGCGCCGTCGACGGATCCGGGTTGGCCGTGCTGGTCGCGGCGGGCGACCAGGTCGCCGACGCGCTGACCATCGCGCGCGTGCAGGCCGGCTGCGGCGCGCACGTGGTATTGGGCATGGGAACGGAGGAGGCGGTCGGCGCGGCGCGCGAGGCGCTGGAGGACACGGAGCGCGACGGCCGCATTCATCCCGTGCTCTTCGATCGTGGTCGACCGGAGACGCTGGCGGCCTCCCTTGCGGGGTGGAACGTCGAGGGGACGACGCTGCGCGGCGCGATCGTGCTGCCCGCCTTCGGCGCCTGGCGATTCCGGCAGCCGTTGGCCGAAGCCCGAGACGCCGACGTGGCGGCCTTCCTGCGGAACGAGTTGTGCGGTGCCATTGCCATCGCGCGCGAGCTGACGCGCTTCTGGAAGGGAGCCGCGCTCGCCGGGCACCGATCGCACGTCGTGTTCATGTCGAACGGCGACGACGCCCAGGGCAACGCCTATGGGGACATGCTGCGCTCGGCCATGGAGGAACTCTGCCGCGTGTGGCGTGATGAGAGCGAGGTGCAGTTGGCCGCGGGTGAGCGACGTGCCGTGGAGTGGTCGAACCAGATCATTCGCTGGACCAACAGCGAGGACGAGGGGCTCCCCTTCGCGGCGGGGCAGGCCGCCCGGTTGCTGTTCACGCATCGCAAGGTGAACCAGGTCAACCTGTACGTGCCGGCGTCGATCGTAGACGCGACCGGGTCCAGGAAGTCGATGTTCGGCGGCACCGAGAGTCTCCACGGACTCCACCTGGGGAAGGTGGCGCTCATCACCGGAGGCTCCGCCGGCATTGGCGGCCAACTGGGGCGCCTCCTCGCGCTCTCAGGGGCGCGCGTGATGCTCGTGGCGCGGCGCGATGTGGAGCT
>JANLSF010000007.1:0-7955 GCA_031362285.1 Gemmatimonadota bacterium
CCAGACGCGCCCGCGCGGGCGATTCACGCGTTCGAGCACCGCGGCGCGCTGCTCCTCGGTGATCACGGGGCGCGATTCGGGAGGGCTGGTCTCGCTCATGCTCGGGACAGGGGCGACGACGTCCGCGCGATTGCGCGCGGACGCCTCTCTGCAATTGAATCCGGTGTGCGTCGGGAATGCAAGCGGGGCAACGCGGACTTCACGCGGTCCCGGCCGGATAGTTGTCGATCTGGGCACGCTGGAGCCGTCCCGAGAAGTCGACGTACCCGACCTTCGTCTCCGAGTAGAACTCGTAGACCTCCCAGCCCCCTTCGCGGTGCCCGTTCCCCGTGGCCTTCACGCCGCCGAACGGGAGGTGCGCCTCGGCGCCGATGGTCGGGGCGTTGATGTACGTGATGCCATTGTCGAGCTGCGTGAGGGCGCGGAACGCCGTGTTCACGTCGCGCGTGTACAGCGACGACGACAGGCCGTAGACCGGCTCGTTGTTCACCGCGAAGGCCTCGTCGGCGTCCTTGACGCGGATGACGGAGAGCACGGGGCCGAAGATCTCCTCGCGCGCGACGCGGTGCGTGCGCGCCACCTGGGTGACGATGGTGGGCTCGAAGAAGAAGCCGTGCTCGAGTCCCGGTCCGGTGGCGCGCTTCCCGCCGGTGACGATCTCCCCGCCCTGCTCGCGGGCGATGCCGACATACTGCTCCACCTTGGTGCGCGAGGCCTCGTGCACCAGCGGCCCCACGTCCGTCCCCGGCTTCCGACCGTCGCCGAGGCGGAGGGCGCGGGTCCGACTTTCCAGTTCGGCGATGAACTTGTCATGGATGCCGGCCTGCAGGATCAGGCGCGAGGTGGCCGTGCAGCGCTGCCCCGTGGTGCCGAAGGCGCCCCAGAGCACCCCTTCGAGGGCCAATTCGAGGTCGGCGTCATCGAGGACGATCTGCGCGTTCTTGCCGCCCATCTCGAGCGAGAGGCGCTTGTGCATCCGCCCGCAGGTCTCGCCCACGAGGCGTCCCGTCTCGGTGGACCCGGTGAAGGAGATGACCGGGACCCCGGGATGCTCGACGAGCGCCTTGCCGACGTCCTCGCCGAACCCGTGCACCAGCTGGATGACTTCGGGGGGCAGCCCCGCCTCGAGCAGGATTTCCACCAGGACCGTGGCCGTGTGCGGCACGTCCTCGGCTGGCTTGAGGATCACGCTGTTGCCGCAGAGGAGCGCGGGAAAGGCTTTCCAGGTGGGAATGGCGAGCGGGAAGTTGAACGGCGTGATGAGCCCCGCGACGCCGATCGGGCGGCGGAACGACATCGCCCACTTGTCGCGCAGCTCGCTGGGCACGGTGTGGCCGAACAGGCGGCGCCCCTCGGTGGCGGCGTAGAAGGCGGTATCGATGCCCTCCTGGACGTCGCCCTTGGTCTCGGCGACGGGCTTCCCCATCTCGCGCGTCATCAGGTCGGCGATCTCGTCCTTGCGCGTGAGCATCAGTTCGCCCACCCGGCGCAACACGTCGCCGCGCGCCGGCGCCGGCGTCGCCTTCCAGAGGGCGAAGCCGCGGGCCGCGCTGGCCACCGCCGCCTCGACGTCCGCCTTGCCCGACTTGGGAAAGCGACCGATCAGGTCGCGGGTGTCGGCCGGGTTGCGATTCTCGAAGGTGGCGCCGGACTGGGCCGGCACCCACTGGCCGTTGACGTAGTTCTTGAAATCCATTGGGATGGGCACGAGGCGCCGCGAGGGCGCCGGTCAGGTGAGATCAGGGACAGGCCCACTGCGCGGGGTGCGCAGCGGTGGGAATGGCATAGCCGGTGCGGGGCAACACCTCGGCGGCGCCGAGGATGAGTCCCCACGCCACGAGGGCGAGCGACAGCGCGTGGGCGCGCGGCGTCTGGTGCTTCCAGGTCCAGACCGCGCTCCAGACACCGCCCGTGAGGACGCCGGCCACGGCCAGCAGGTAGAACGCGAGCCCGAGGCCGCAGCGTGACGGGTACGGCCAGAAGAGCATGCCGATGCCGACCGACGTCGAGAGGGCGAGGCGCAGGAAGGCGCCCCAAGTGCGCGTCCCGGTGCGCTTCTCCTGCACCTGCACCCGATCGGCGGCGCTCGCCTTCGGCGCCGTCGGAAACAGCGCGGCGTCGGAGACCGACTCCAGCTGCTTGTCGATCTTGGAGAGTTCCTGTTCCCAGTTGCGGTCAGCCATCGTGAGCGGAGTCTAGCCGGGCCGATGCCGAATCGGGAGGACGTGCCGCCGCGGCGCGCCTCAGGCCCCTTCGCGCACCAGGTGGTAGCGCTCGATCTTCTTGTAGAGGTTCGACCGCGGCATGTCGATGGCGCGCGCCGTTTCGCTCACGTTCCAGTCGTACTGGCGCAACTTGAGCAGCAGGTAGGCGCGCTCGGCGGCGTGCTTGAACTCCTCGAAGCTGCCGGCGTCGGCCAGCGCGCCGAGCGAGCCCGACTCGGCCGCACGACGACCCGTGAGGCGCTCGACATCGGACAGGGTGAGCTGCGGCCCGACCGCGAGGATCAGGAGGCGTTCCACCGTGTTGCGCAGTTCGCGGACGTTGCCGGGCCACTCCAGCCGGGCGAGCGCCTCGAGGGCGTCCGGGGTGACCGGCCGCGGCGGCACCCCCTCCCGTTCGGCCAGGGTGTCGATGAAGTGCTGCACGAGGAGGGGGATGTCCTCGCGTCGCTCGCGGAGGGGCGGGAGGTGCAGGGGCACCACGTTCAGGCGATAGAACAGGTCCTCGCGGAACCGCCCCGCGGCGATCTCGGCCGGGAGGTCCTTGTTGGTCGCGGCCAGCACGCGCACGTCGATCCGACGCGACTTCACGCCGCCGATGCGCGTCACGTCGCCATCCTCGAGGACGCGGAGCACCTTGGCCTGCGCCGCGAGCGCCATGTCGCCGATCTCGTCGAGAAAGATCGTGCCCGTGTCCGCCTGCTCGAACTTGCCGGGCCGGTCCTGGGTGGCGCCGGTGAATGACCCCTTCATGTGGCCGAACAGTTCGCTCTCGATCAGCTCCGAGGGAATGGCGGCGCAATTGACTTCGATGAAGGGCGCCGCCGAGCGCGCCGAGCGCTTGTGCAGGGCGCGGGCCACCAGCTCCTTGCCCGAGCCGTTCTCGCCCGTGATCAGGACGCGCGCCTGCGTGGCCCCGACGCGATCGACCTGCTCGAGGAGGGTGCGCACCGCGAACGACTGTCCGACGATCGCCCAGCGCGACTCGATGCGCGCGCGGAGCGTCGTGACCTCCTCGCGCAGCGCCCGCGTGGCGAGCGCGTTGCGCAGCAACACGAGGATCCGGTCGGTGTCGAGCGGTTTCTCGAGGATGTCGAAGGCGCCGAGTTGCGTGGCCTCGACCGCGGTCTGGATGGTGGCATGCCCGGAGATCATCACCACGAGGGCCTGCGGGTCCTTGGCCCGGATGTCGCGCAGCGCCTCGAGGCCGTCCATCCCGGCCATCTTCACGTCGAGGAAGACGAGGTCGGGGCGCCACTGCGCGATGGTCTCGAAGGCCGCGAGGGCCCCGCCGACGGCGCGCACCTCGTATCCCTCGAACTCGAGCAGCTGCGAGAGGGCCGCGCGAATGCCGGGCTCGTCGTCGACGACGAGGATGCGGCGTGCCGTCACGGCGGCGCCCCGTACACGGTGATCTTGCCGTCCTTGACCCGGATGTCGCCGATGTTCACCGGGAGCGGCACGGCGATCGCATCCTCGGCGAGTCCCGCAGGCTGGGGGCCGCGGCGCAACTGCCGGACGATGGGCGGGATCAGCTTGGACGGGATGGAGAGTTCCTTGACCCGAATCGACTGCACGTGCAGCTGCGCCAGGCCCGGCTTGAGGAGCGCCAGCGTCCCGCCCACTTCGAGCGTGTCACGGGCCGGGAGCATGGCGGCGATGGGGCCGAGGACCTTCGACCCGCCCATCTCGGCAATGTTCACCTCCCCGCGGACCATGATCATGTCGCCGGCGACGCGCGCCTGGACGCCGGTGGCGCCCGCGGGCAGGATGCCGCGGATCGACGACATCGCATAGGCGAGCAGGTCGGCGGCGCGCACGTTCACGTACGCCTTGCCGCTCCGGGACCCGAGGGCCGCGAGCTGCGCCCTCACCTTGTCGGCGCCTGAGTCGGCCAGGGGCCGCCATTCGGTGGTGGTGGCCGCCGGGGCCGGGGCCACCGTGGTACCGAGCCAGCGATCGCGCGTGAACCAGGCCACCGCCGCGGCGGCGGCGAGGACGACCAACACGACGAGGCGTCCGAGGCAACCGAACATCAGCGGGGGCTCCCGAGGGGAAGGGCGGCGAGGCGGGTGTACCGGCGTCCGCCGGCGTCCGCGGTGCTCTGCATGAGGTCCACGCTAGCGCAGGGGAAGCTGCCGCGCACGCGCAGCGCTCGCGCGGCGAGGTATATGGCGCGGGCGGAGGGTCCACCCGCGGGGTCGATACGGGCGAGGGTCAGGTGTGGCCGGAAGGGGCGACCCTCAACGTCCAGCCCGAGCGACATGCAGGCAACCTCGAGGTCGTGATGGAGGAGTTCGAGCACGGGTTGGTACACCACACCGAGCCAGATGACCCGCGCGCGGCCCCACCCGGGAGAGGCGCCGAGCCCCTGCAGGGCGAGGTCGAGCGCGCGCGTGTGGCGGGCGGCGGGGGTGAGCGCGGCCACGGCGCGTTCCACGAAGTCGTCGGGCTGTTCCCCGAAGAAGCGGACGGTGATGTGCAGCTTCTCCGGCTGGGTCCAACGCACGTGCGGGGCCGCTGCCCGCAACGGGGCGGTGGCGGCGACCAGGTCGGCTTGCAGCGCGTCGGGGAGGGAGAGGGCGAGGAAGAGGCGCACGTGACGGGAAAGGTGCCCGTCGTCCGGCTGCCGTGACAAGCGGTCAGTTGCGCCGACCGGTGACGTCCGCGAGCGTTCCGCATGCCGCATCCCCTCCCTGCCGTCGTTGTTCTGCTCGCCCTGGCGGCGAGTTGCGCCCCGCCCCGCCCGGCGGGGATGACCGTGCCTTACACGAGCAACGTGACGATCGTGGCGCACCGCGGCGCGTCGGGATGGGCGCCGGAGCACACGGTGGTGGCCTATGACCTGGCCCTGTCGCTCCGCGCCGACTTCATCGAGCAGGACCTGCAGCGCACGAGCGACTCGGTGCTGGTGATCCTGCACGACGAGACGCTTGACCGCACGCTGCGGGGCCCGGGGTGCCAGGGGAAAGTGTCGGCCCACACGCTTGCGGAGCTCAAGGCGTGCGACGCCGGCACCTGGTTCAACGAGCGCAACCCGGACAAGGTGAAGCGTGCGTTCGAGCGCGAGCGCGTGGTGACGCTGGATGAGTTGCTGGACCGGTACAAGGACACGGTGGGCTACTACATCGAGACGAAGAACCCGGAGGACGCGCCGGGGATGGAGCGGCAGTTGCTCGCGGCGCTCGACCGGGCCGGGCTGCGCGGCGCCGCGCGCGAGGGCCGGGTGCTGCTGCAGAGCTTCAGCGCGCCGTCGCTGCACCTGCTGCGCGGGATGGACCGCGAGTTGATGCTGGTGCAGTTGCTCGAGCGGATCCCGGCGGGCACGGCGGTGGGCACGCTCCTGGATTCCGTGGCGCGCTACGCGCAGGCCGTGGGCCCGAACCGGCTGGACGTCGACGCGGCGTTCATCGCGCAGGCGCACGCGCGGTGCCTGATCGTGCACCCGTACACGGTCAACAGCGAGGAGGAGATGCGGCGCCTCGCGCGCGCGGGGATCGACGGCATGTTCTCCGACTACCCGGACCGGCTGCGGAAGGTGCTGCAGGAGCTCGGGCCCACGAAGCCGCCGCTGCCGGCAGGGTGCGCGCGGCGGTAGGCGGCGGCGAGTGCGACGAGCGTCCTACCGCTCGCGCCTCGCCATCGACGTCGCGTCCAGCAGCGGGCCCACCGGTCGGTAGCGCAACGCCTCGGCGACCGCCGCCGCCTCGATCCGGCTGTCGGCATCGAGGTCAGCGATGGTCCGCGCGACCCGCAGCACCCGGTGATACCCGCGCGCACTCAGTCCCAGCCGATCCGCGGCGTCGAGGAGCATGCGACGCGCGTCGGGGGTGACGGCGCCGTGTCGCTCGAGCCACCGCGCGGGCGCGCCGCCATTGGTCGTCACCCCCGGCAGCGACGCGTATCGCATCCGCTGTCGCGCGCGCGCCGCCACGACGCGCGCGCGCACCACGGCCGAGCTGTCACCGCCGCCGGCCTGTCCCAGGTCGTCCACGCGCACCCGCGTGACGGGCACGTGCAGGTCGATGCGGTCCGCGAGCGGGCCGGAGAGGCGCGCGCGATGACGGTCGATCTCGGATTGCGAGCAGCGGCAGGCGTCGCCATCGCCGAGGCGGCCGCACGGACAGGGATTGGTGGCGCCCACGAGGGTGAAGCGGGCAGGCCAGGTCACGGCCTGCGCGGCGCGGGCGATGGTGACGCTTCGGTCTTCCATGGGCTGGCGCAGCGCATCGAGCACATGGCGCGGTGCCTCGAGCATCTCGTCGAGGAAGAGCACGCCATGGTGGGCCAGCGAGACTTCGCCCGGTCGTGGCACGCTGCCGCCGCCGATCAGGCCGGCGACGCTCGTGGTGTGATGGGGGGCCCGGAAGGGACGCCGCGCCGACGTGAGCCGATCGGGGGTGAGGAGGCCGGCGACCGAATGCACGGCAATGACCTCGAGCGCCTCCGCTTCGTCGAGGGGCGGCAGGATGCCCGGCAGGCGGCGCGCAAGCATCGTCTTCCCCGCGCCGGGAGGTCCGGCGAGCAGGAGGGCGTGTTCCCCCGCCGCCGCGATCTCGATGGCGCGCCGCGCCGCGGCCTGCCCCACCACGTCGGCGAGATCCTCGGCGTGTGCATCGACCGAGGCGACCGGCAGCGGCGGTGCGACGGCGTAGGTCAGCTGTCCGCGGCGCACGCTCGTGACGAGCGCTTCGAGCGTCGCGGGGGCGACGACGGCGACGCCACTCACGAGTTGCGCCTCGGCGGCGTTGGCCGGCGGCACCACCAGCGTGCTGCCGGGACGCAGGCGCCGCACGGCGCGCGCAATGGAGAGCACGCCGCGCACGGGTCGCAGGGCGCCATCGAGGCCCAGCTCACCCACCACGGTGAGCGTCGCGAGCGCGGCCGGGGCGAGCTGGCCGGTCGCGGCGAGGGTGGCGAGCGCGATCGGGAGGTCGAAAGCGGTGCCATGCTTGGGCACGTCGGCGGGGGCGAGGTTGACCGTGATGCGGCGCGCCGGCACCTCGTAGCCGGCGTTCTTGAGCGCGGCCGACACGCGCTCGCGCGCTTCCTGCACCGCGCCTGCCGCCAGGCCCACCATCAGCCACTTGGGGAGACCGGGGGCGACGTCGACCTCGACGATGACGTCGGTCGCGTCGATGCCGAGGACGGCGGCGGAGCGCACGGAGGCGAGCATGTCGCGCAACGTGGCGACGCCCGGGCCCGGCGCGTTACCCCGACGATTGCGACCCCGGTCGCATTCGCGCCGCCGCCGGAACGTGGGCGACGCCCGCGCGTTAGTCTCGCTGGCGACTCTCGCCGCTCGCCCCGATCCCGCCCATCGTGAACCGACTGCTCCTCTTCGTCGTCCTCGTGACGACGCTCGCCCGTCCCGTCCGCTCACAGGACACCACCGTGGCCGCTCCGACGTCGATCGTCGCCGGCCGCGTGTTCGACGCGACGACCGAAGAGCCGATCGTGGGCGCGATCGTGCGCGTGGCCACGCAACCCGACCGCGCGGCGCAGACCGACGCCCGCGGCCGCTTCGCGCTGCGCGGGGTGGCGCCGGGGATCCTCGTGCTCGAGGTGCGCCGCGTGGGCTACGCGCCCGCGCAGCGGACCGACGTGGCGGCGAGTGCCGGCAAGCCGGTGGAGCTCGCGATCGCGATGACGAAGGTGGCCATCGAGCTGACGACCGTCACGATCCGGCCGCCGGCCTTCCCGGTGCTGCCGCCGCCGGCCACGCCGGTGTCC
>JANLSF010000017.1:0-1797 GCA_031362285.1 Gemmatimonadota bacterium
GCCGCGATGAGCGGATTGGCGGCCAGTGGCAGTCCTGGCGACAGCTTCAGCGCGGTTCGCAACTCGTCAATGGCCTCGTCCCACCGGCGCTCGAAGATCAGGTCCGTGCCGTTGAATGCCTGCAGAAACGCATTGTACGGATCGATTTGCCGCGCGCGATCGATCTGCGCCCTCGCCTCTCTGGGTCGCTTCAGAATGTTCAAGAGGTGGGAGTACGGGGCCCGGGCGCCTGCATAGTTCGGATTGAGGTCGAGCGCGAGTCGCCACTCGCGCTCGCACTCGGCCCAATTTCCTTCATACCATCGTGCAATACCGATCGCATAGCGGGCCTGAGGGACTGAGGGGTCGAGCTCCAGGGCCCTTCTGGCGGCCTGAATCACCTTCGGTGCGGCCTCGTCCCAGGGCAGGAGACCCATCTGAAGGCGGCCCGACCACACTTCGGCAATGCCGGCGTGGGCGATCGCGTAGTCTGGATCGGCGCGCAGTGCCAGCTCGAAGTACTGCAGCGCGGTATCCATCTCCTGCTGCGTCAGCCGGTAAAAGTGCTGCATGCCTTTGAGGTAGGCTTCATACGCCGCCGGGTCCACCGGCCGTGCTGCGGCCAGACGACGCTTCTCTGTTGGGAGCAATGTCAGCGCCAGCGACTCCGCTACGCCCCTGGCGATATCGCTCTGCAGAGCGAGGACGCCGCTTACCTCCCGATCGAAGCTCTCGGCCCAGCGCTGGGTCTGATCGCGCAGTTGAACGAGGCTCACGTTCACGCGGACGCGACTGCCTTCGCGCCGCGCGCTGCCCTCGATCACAAAGTCCACGCCCAGGTCTCGGCCGATCTGGTCAAGCGGCACATCCCGGCTCTTGTACCGCATCGATGAGGTCCGCGCGATCACGCTGAGACCCCCGGGGTGCAAGCGGCCCAATTGCGTGATCATCTCGTCGGTCAAGCCTTCGCTGAAGTACTCCTGCTCGAGGTCGCCCGTCAGATTCACGAAGGGCAGCACGGCCACCTTTATCGGCCCTTCCACCGACAGACGCCCAAGCAGCCGTTCTCGCACGCCGCTCACCTCAAGGCCCGCGAGAATTGCCGCGATGCCGGCAACCGAAGCGGCTGCAACGAGCCAGCGCCGGCGATTCTGGTGATACCGCGAGCCGACCCACGGCGACGCGCCGCCCACCGTGATCGCTTCGAGCGCGGCCCGTACCTCGGCCATGTGCTGAAAGCGCTGCCCCCGGTCACGCTGCAAACACCGATCAATCACGGCCCTAATCTCGTCGGGGATCCGGTCCGGCAGTGCCGCCGGTGCGTCTCTGAGAATCGACGACAACAACTCTGGTGTCGTCGGCGCGTTGAACGGCCGGGTGCCCGCCACCATCTCGTACAGAAGAACCCCGAGAGCCCAAATGTCGGTGCGCGCATCCGCGGACTCACCGCGCACCTGTTCTGGCGCCATGGCATACGGCGTGCCCGCGACGGCGCCGGCGGGCACGATTGATGCCATCGTCGTACCCTCGGTCATCAGCGCGTCGGCGCGGCGGGCCAGTCCGAAGTCGACGACCTTCAACCACCCGGCTTCCGTGACGATCACGTTGGCCGCTTTGAAGTCGCGATGGACCACACCGTGGTCGTGCGCGTAGGCCAGCGCGTCGGCCGCCTGGAGGCCGAAACGGGTGGCCTCGTCCAGCCGCAGCGCGCCCTCGTCCAGCCGCGTGCGCAGGGAGCGGCCTTCCACGTACTCCATCGCGATGAAGGCCGAGCCGTCAACGTCGCCGACTTCGTGGATCGTGCAGATGTTGGGATGG
>JANLSF010000029.1:0-3726 GCA_031362285.1 Gemmatimonadota bacterium
GTTCAACCGCTCAGGCCGTCGGCACTGCCGTGGCCGCGCCAGCCCGGCGCGCCGCCGCGCGTCGCGCCAGGAGGTAGATCGGCCACCCCGCCGCCGTCAGCGCGCCGCCCCAGGCGAGCGACTCCCACCCAGATCCCCAGAACGCCCATCCGGTGAACGCGAGTGCAATCGCGGTGCATACCATCAGTGCCGGCGAGCGTGGCACCCGGCCGTCGCGCATGAAGCGCACGGCCGCGATGGCACAGAACACGTACAGCACGAGGTTGGTCGCCGTCGCGATCAGGATCGCGAAGTTGTACGCCGAGACCCCTGCCTTGGTGTAGGCCATCATCGTGAGCAGCGAGGTGATCAGGGCGCCGAGCGCGAGCCCCTGCGCCGGGGCCCCGGCGGCGTTCCGCTTGGCGAACCAGGACGGCAGCGTGCCGGCCTCGGCCATCGCCACCGGCAGCTCGCCAGTGAGGAGGATGAACCCGTTGAGGCAGCCGAAGCAGCTCACCACCGCACAGAACGCCACGAAGCCGCCGGCAATGGCCCCCCACGAGACGGCGATGAAGTCGGACACCGGTGCCTTCGACGACGCCACCACGTCGGCCGGCAGCATCAGCGCCACCGCGCAGGTGGCGATGATGCTGACCACGGCGCTCAACGCCGTGCCGACCATCGTCGCGCGCGGCACGATCCGGGCGGCATCGTCCACGGCATCGGCGGGGATGGTGGCGCTCTCGATGCCGAGCATGGCGTAGAGCGTGAGTCCCACTGCGCCGGTGGCCCCGGCAAAGGTGAACGAGTCGGCATGGATGGGCGGGAGCAGCGTGAGTCCCGTGGTGCCCAGGCGCCAGAAGGCGAGGCCGATGACCGCCGCGAACGGCAGCAGCTTCACGATGGTGGTCACGAGTTGCACGGCGCCCGCCGCCTGCAGCCCGCGCATGTTGACCCACGCCAGTCCCCAGATGACGCCGAGTGCCACCACCGGTGACGCGATCGACGAGTCGGCCATCCCCGGCACGAGGCGCGTGAGGTAGCTGACGCCGGCGATCGTGATTCCCGCGTTGGCGGCCCAGCACGACACCACATAGCCCCACGCCCCGAAGAAGGCCGCGCCCTCGCCCACGCCGAGCTGCATGAAGCCGTAGCTCCCCCCCGCCTTCGGCATGTGCCGCGAGAGTTCGGCAAACACCCATGCGAGGCAGAGCGCGCCGATGAAGGTGATCACCCACGCCGACACGGAGTTCCAGCCGAACGCGGCCAGTCCCGCCGGCAGCATGAAGACGGCCGAACCGATGATGTTGCCGACGACGAGCGCGGTGGCGAGCCAGAACCCGAACTTGCGGCGCGGGACGGTCAATTCGAGTCCTGGTGGAAGTGGGAAGCGGCTCGCGGGCGAATCTCGAACGGCTACGCCAACTGGTTCCCGATCGGCAAGCTGCGAATCCGCTTTCCCGTCGCCGCGAAGATCGCGTTGCAGAGCGCCGGGATCACCGGCGGCAGCGACGGCTCCCCGAGCCCCGTGGGCGGGTTCTGGGACTGCACGAAGTGCACGTCCACCGGGAACGACTGCGCCATCCGCAGCAGCGGGTACTGGTCGAAGTTCCCCTGCACCGCACGCCCGCGGTCAATCGTGATCTCCTGGCCCAGCGCGGCCGACACGCCGTCGATGCACCCGCCCTGCACCTGGTTCTCGGCGCCGCTCCAGTTGGTGATCGTGTGGCCGATGTCGCCGGCCACCCACACCTTGTGCACTTTCACCTGGCCCTGGGGCGACACGCTCACCTCCACCACCTCGGCGAAGTAGCCGCGATGGCTGAAGTAGAACGCCACGCCGCGCCCGCGCCCGGCCGGGACCGGCTTCCCCCACCCGGACTTGTCGCGCACCAGCTCGAGCACGGCGCGCATGCGCGCCGGTTCGAACGTGTCACCCTGCACCGCGGGCACCACCGGCGTGAGCAGGTCGAGGCGGAACTGCAGCGGATCGGCGCCGGCCGCCACCGCGCATTCGTCGATGAAGCACTGCGTGGCGAAGGCGATGCCGTTGGAGCCCGGCGCGCGGAGCGCTCCGGTGGGAATGCCATGCGGCAGCGCCGAAAGCTCGAGCGAGTAGTTGGGCACGTAGCGCCCAGGGAACTCGCCGATGCGCACGTTCTCGAGGACCACGTGGCTCCGCCACGCGGCGAGCTTGCCGGCGGCATCGATCCCCGCCGTCATGTGATGGTAGCCGGCCTGCCGGTAGTGGCCATGCCGCATGTCGTCCTCGCGCGTCCACAGCAGCTTGACCGGCACGCCGGCCTCGCGCGCGATCCACGCCGCCTCCACCATGTAGTCGTTCTTGAGCCGCCGGCCGAAGCCGCCGCCGATGCGCGTGAGATGGATGGTGATGTCGTTGGGATCGATCCCCATCGTCTTCGACACGAGGGTGCGCCCGGGCTGCGGCATCTGCGTGGGCGCCCAGATCTCGAGCTTCCCGTTCTTGAAGTGGGCCGTGCAGTTCTGCGGTTCGAGCGTCGCGTGCGAGATGAACGGATAGAAGTACGTGGCGTCCACCTGCTTGGCCGCGCTCGCGAGGGCCGCCGCCGCGTCGCCGTCCTTCCGCACCGTGCGCTCGCTTGGCTTCGACAGCAGATCCTTCGCGCGCTCGGCGAACCAGGCCGAGCTCTGCGTTGCCGTGGTGCCCTCGTCCCAGGTCACCTGCAGCTGCTGGCGCGCCATCTTCGCGTTGTACCAGCTGTCGGCGAGGATCGCGACGCCGGGCATCAGCCCGTCGAGTGCGGTGCCCACGCCGGCCACCACGAACGCCTGCTTGACCCCCGGCAGCTTGCGCACATGATCGAGATTGGCGCTCACCACCTTGCCGCCGAACACGGGGCACTTCTCGTAGACGGCATGCAGCATGCCGGGGACCGTCACGTCGATGCCGAACAGCGGCTTGCCGGTGACGATGGCGCGGTTGTCCACCCCCGGGATGCGCTTGCCGAGCAGGGTGAAGGTCTTCGGATCCTTGAGCGGAACCGTCTTGAGGTCGGGGACGGGCATGGTGGCGGCGGTGGCCGCCAACTTGCCGTAGGAGAGCGAGCGCTTGCTCGCCGCGTGCGACACCACCCCCTTGGCCGTCGTCAGCTCAGCCGCCGGCACGTTCCACGTCTTCGCGGCCGCGGCCACGAGCATCGCCCGCGCCGCGGCGCCCACCTGCCGGTGGTTGTCGAAGTTCATGGGCGTGGACAGCGACCCGCCGGCGAACTGGACGCCGTACAGCGACTCGTCGGAGTCCGCCTGCTTGATCGTCACCTGGCTCCATTCGACGTCGAGTTCCTCGCAGATGATCATCGGCAGCGACTGCTTGACCCCCTGGCCTTCCTCGGGGTTCTTGGCCATGATCGTGATCCGGCCGTCGGCCGTGATGCGAATGAACGCCGTGAGCGGCGCGTCGCCGTCGGCGGCGAAGGGGGCCGCCAGCGCGGTGCGGGCGTACGTGCCGATCAGGATGCCGCCGCCGGCGAGCGCGGTGACGCGCAGGAAGCTGCGGCGGTCGAGTGCGCTGGGGGTGCTCATGCGGCGCCCTCCGGAACTCCAGTGCGGGAGCGGGACGCCGGCGCGGCGCTCGACGACGGTCCGGCGGCAATTGCCACGGCGCGATGCACGGCCGAGCGGATCCGGTTGTACGTGCCGCAGCGGCAGAGGTTGCTCATGGCTTCGTCGATGTCGGCGTCGGTCGGGTTCTTCTTGGCCTTGAGG
>JANLSF010000032.1:0-8010 GCA_031362285.1 Gemmatimonadota bacterium
GCGCCGGCCGAGAACAGCCTGAAGCGGCCCCGCTCGCGGTCATAGGCCATGGCGCCCGCCACCCGCTCGCCGTCCTTGAGGAGCTGGACGACGGTCACTTCCATGTGGACGTCGATGCCGAGGTAGATCGCGTGATCCTGGAGCGTGCGGATCATCTCGAGGCCCGTGCGATCACCCACGTGCGCGAGCCGCGGATACCGGTGGCCGCCGAAGTTGCGCTGCAGGATGCGGCCGTCCGTCGTGCGGTCGAACACCGCCCCCCATGCCTCGAGCTCGTGCACGCGGGCCGGGGCCTCGCGCGCGTGGAGCTCGGCCATGCGCCAGTTGTTCAGGTATTGCCCGCCGCGCATCGTGTCGGCAAAGTGCACGCGCCAGTTGTCGCGGTCGTCCACGTTGCCCATGGCGGCGGCCACGCCGCCTTCGGCCATGACGGTGTGCGCCTTGCCGAGCAGCGACTTGCAGACCAGCCCCACGCGCGCGCCGCTCGCCGCGGCGGCGATGGCCGCCCGCAGGCCGGCGCCGCCGGCGCCGATCACGAGGACGTCGTGCTCGATCCGTTCGTATTCGGCCATCTAGAAGATCCTCACGTCGTGCAGCACGCCCATGGCGCACAGGCGGATGTAGACGTCGGTCAGGGCCACGGAGAAGAGGCTGCACCAGGCCCAGTTCATGTGGCCGCGGTTGCACGCGCTCGAGCAGTCGTAGGCCAGCTTGCGGATGGGCGCCTTGGACAGGTGGTCGAGGAGGCCCCCCACGATGTGGCGCATGGAGTGGCAGCCGATCGTGTAACCGGAGAGCAGGACCACGTTCACGAACATCACGAGGGTCCCCACGCCGGCGCCCAGATGGGTCGCGCCGCTGTCGTCCGTCCACCAGAGCGCGAGGTACGCGTCGTGCCAGAGGAAGATTAGGAAGATGAACGACAGGAGCAGCCCGTAGCGGTGCACGTTCTGCATGATCAGCGGAAACGAGTGCTCGCCGAGGTACGTGGTGCGCGGCTCACCCACGGCGCAGGCGGGCGGATCGGCCCAGAACGCCTTGTAGTACGCGCCCCGGTAGTAGTAGCAGGAGAAGCGGAAGAGGGCGGGGACCGGCAGGATGATGAGGGCCGGCGAGAAGGGGACGACCCCCGGCCACCAGGACGGCTTGGGCCCGAACCAGGCGTGCGGCGACGCGCCGAAGAGCTCCGGCGAGTAGAACGGCGACAGGTAGGGACCGTGCGTGTAATAGCCGTTCTGGAACGCCGCCCACGTGGCGTAGGCGAGGAAACTGCTGAGGACCGTGACGACGAAGATGTTGGCGATCCACCAGCGGTCGCGGCGCAGGGTTTCGCCGAACTTCCGCTGTTCCATCACCGGCAACGAACGTGACATGCAGGGGTTCCTGAGCGGGCGTGAGGCGCGCCATGCGGGCGCGCCAGGGTCCGGAGTCGGGCCCGGCAAACATGTAGCGCGGGGCGGCGCTCAGCAATGCGGATTGGCGACGGTCGAGCGCCGGCTCCGGCCCCGCATGGAACCACCGGCACCCGGCTACTGCTCGATGTCATGCGCTCCGGCGACTCCATCGAGTTTCCGCATTCGTCGCACCGCGCTCCCGAATCGGAAACCGGACCCATGATGCGCTGCTGGCTATCGACGGTAGTACTTGGACTGCGAGGGGAGGGTGGCCGGGTCAATCATCCGTCCCTCCTTCATGACCCAGCGCAACGTCCGGATGTTGGCGATGTTGGCCAGCGGATTGCCGTCGAGCAGCAACAGGTCGGCGTACTTGCCGGCCTCGATCGTCCCGAACTGATCTAGCTTGCCGGCCGCCCACGCCCCGGTCCGGGTCGCGGCGACGAGCGCCTCGCCCGGTGTCATGCCGAGCCCGACGAGTCCCTCGATGGCGAGGATCGTCCCGATGCCGGGGTCCGCGAAGAAGGGGGTGGCCGCCCGCTCGCCGGCCAGCTCCGGCAGCCCGGACGGCGCGTTGTCCGTGGCAATCGCGATGGCGCAGCCGCCACGGATGAGCTTCACGTGATTCGCCCGCTCGCCGAGCACGAGCGCCGCCACGTCGCGCTGCGCGTTCGACGCCCGCCACCGATCCACCAGCGCACGGTACTCGGGGAGCCGGTCCCCGAGCTGTCGGTTCGGCCAGACCGCCCGGATCAGGCTGTCCCGACTGCCGCTGCCGCCACCGCCGCCCCCCGACCGTCCCATGGCCAGCAAGGCGTCGGCAAGCGGGCCCGACGTCATGTGCGAGAAGAGCGCGCACACCGTCTTCCGCTCGCGCAGCACCTGGATCACGTCGTCGGGGATCGGTTGGCTTCCGGGTGAACCGGCGTGCGTGATGATGTCGGCGCCCGCCTCCGCGGCGAGGAGCATCCCCTCCACGGTCCCGGTGTGGACGTCCACCTTGAGCCCGCGCTTGTGGGCCGCGTCCACGATCACCTTCTGGACCCTCGGCGAGAACACGATGTGCATCGGCGGGTCGTCGCTGTGCGTGGTCGCCCCGTACTTGAGGAAGTCGGGACCCTTGTCGATGTAGCCGTTGATCGCGACGCGCACCTGCTCGGGTGACTTGGTGGTGATGTCCACGCCGATGTCGGCGTACCCCTGGAACCAGGCGTTGAACAGCTTCTCGCGCGGCGTGAGGGGGGCTGCGCCATGATGCGGTCCGCCCCAGCCGATGATGTCGCCCGCCACCATGAGGCGCGGCCCGATGATGGTGCCCTTGGCGATCAGGTCGCGGATCTCGAGCAGCGGCGGCAACGGCCCGTAGGTATCCCGGATCGTGGTCACCCCGCTCTTGAGCGCCATCTGCGCGGCCTCCACCGCGTAGCCGTGCGTGAGGATCGGATTGGGGACGCCGAAGAGCACGAGCGGAAAGAGGTCCTCGTGGAACCCGCGCCCGGTGATGTGGTTGTTGAGATCAATGAAGCCGGGGACGAGGAACCGTCCGACGGCGTCGAGCACCTTCGCACCCGCGGGGATCCGCATCGTGGCGCGCGGTCCCACGGCGGTGATCCGCGAGCCGGTGACGAGCACCGTGGCGTTCTCGAGCGGCGGTCCGCCGTTGCCGTCGATCACGGTGGCGCCCACGATCGCCTGGACCTGGGCAGAGGCCGTGGCGGCGGACACGAACAGGGCCGCCGCGAGGAGAGGGAGTCGCGTGAGGGTCATCATGGATTCTACCTGTCCAGTGTCGCACAGGAACAGGGCATGGTAGGGTGACCGCGCGGCGGCGCCCGCAGGCTAGAATCCACGATGCGCCCGATTCCCATCGTGTCCGCGATCCTCGCACCGTGCGCCCTGCGGCTCCTCTCCGCCTGTGCGGTCGGCACGGAGGCCGCGGTCCAGCCAGCCCCTGTCGTCACCGACACCCCGTCGCTCGCGCTCACCGTCGTGGACAGCGGACTGAGCAGCCCGTGGGACATCGCCCTCGCGGCGGACGGCACGATGTTCTACACCGAAAAATGCGCGGGCCTCTCCGTGCGCCGTCCCAATGGCACGAAGGCGCGGTTGTTCGGCACCTCCGGCAGCGCGCTCGTGGCTCCCGACTTCTTCTGCCTCGGGCAGACCGGGATGCACGGGGTCGCGCTTGATCCCGGCTTTGCCACCAACCGGCTGCTCTACGTCTACCTGGCATCCAGCCTGACGACGTCGCCGCGGACCAGCCGCGTGGTGCGCCTGCAACTCGATGCGGGGTACACCACCGCGAGCGCGCGCACCGACATCATCACCGACATCGCCTTCAAGGACGTGGCGAATGCGGTGGGCGGAGCGGGGGCGCACAGCGGCGGCCGCCTCCGCTTCGGGCCCGACGGTTACCTGTACGTCACCACCGGCGACAATCACAATCCAATCTTGCCGCAGCATCCCACCCTGATCGGCGGCAAGGTCCTGCGCGTCACGACGAGCGGGGCGGCGGCGCCGGGGAACAACGCGCCGCCAGGGTTCGACCCGCGCATCTTCACTTATGGTCATCGCAACGTGCAGGGGATCGCCTTCCGCCCCGGAACCGGCCAGCCGTTCAGCGCCGAGCATGGACCCAACCACAGCGACGAAGTGACGCCACTGGTGGCGGGGGGCAATGGCGGCTGGGATCCGCAGTCGCGGCCCGCGCTCACCTGTCCGGGTGGCTACTGCGGATATGCGGGCACGGCGGCCACGATGCCGATGACCGACGTCGTGCGTTTCCCTCAGGCGCTCGTGCCGTCCTGGAGCAACAACGGCGTGTCGCAGGGTACGGGGCCGGCCACCTTCCTGTCGGGAACACAGTGGCGCGCATGGAATGGGCGGCTCGCGGTGGGCGTCATGGCCGGGCAGCGGCTCGTGATCCTCGCGCTCGACAATGCCGGACTCGCCACCAGCGCCGTGGACGCCGCGCTGCCGGCGGTCCGGTATCGCGCGCTCACGCAGGGGCCCGATGGCGCCCTGTACGTGGCCACCGACGCGGGCGCGATCTGGCGCGTGGCGCCGTCGGTCGCGCCGTAGGCGCCGGCGGTCAGCGCGCCCGGGCTCCCGGCCGGTCCGCGTGCGTGTACGTCCACGCGGTGCCGTACGGGTTGTCCGTCGTCCTGGGCACGGTGAGGTAGTGCGAGAACACCACCCACCGCCCCTCGAGCGACGCGCCCCGTTCGCGCTGGATGGTGAACCGGAGCATCGGCCCGAGCTCGCGCCGGTCGCCCTGCTTGCCGTTCCACTCGGTCACCAGCGCGTTGCTTGAGGGGCCGGGATTCCACTGGCCGCCGGCTTCGCTCGCGAGGTTGGCCGTCACCGAGTCGAGCAGCTGCGGGCCGTCGAGGCGCTGCACCGCGAGCACGCCGTCGCGCACGAGCACCACGACGCTGTCGGCGTACACGTCGGTGCGACCGGAGAGCGAAGCCACCACCGACCACCCCATGCCAAGCGAACTCGCGGTGCGGGGGGTGGCGCTCTCCCGGAGCGCGCGCGCCGCGGTGGCGGCGCGGATCCGCGCCTTGGGTGATCGGCCCGCCGCTTCACTGCGCGCCTTCAGCACGGACAGGAACCCGCGCTGCGCGCTGCGCAGCACGAGCGCGGACCACCAGTCGCTGATCGCGCCAAACCGCGACCTGACGCCGACCCGACTGGTGAGCGTGAGGCGGCTCCGGTGCGGTGCGAGCGAGTCGATGTCATAGGCGCTGGCCAGCACGGCGAATGGCGACGCGGAGGTCCGCTCCCCGGACGTCGCGGTCGCGTCGATGCCCCTCGGCGGCCGCACGGACAGGGCGGCGAGCCGTCGCCCCGGCTCCCAGTCCACCACGATCTCGGAGCCGGTGATGTCCCGCTCGAAGCGGAGGACGCGCAGGCCACCTTCCTGCGGCAGGTCGAGCGACACCGACACGGGGGCGGGCATCCCGAGCGTGGTGTACAAGGCCCGACCGCGCTCGGTGCCCCGAATCGTGTCCACATCGGCGATCTCGTCCCAGATCTCGGCGGCGCTCGCCGCGATCTCGGCCGAGGCGCGGCTCTCGATCACCCGCTCGCTCCCGGGGAAGCGCTGCACCAGCAGCACGAGTGCGAGGCAGGCGCCCGCGGCGATTGCGACAACGGGACGGCGCATGGCACGTGGGGTTGGAGGTCCCTGCAGGATACCGCTGCCCGGGTCGTCAGCCGTGCTCGTACACGATGAACCCCATGTGCTTCGCCACCTTGTCGTACAGCAGGCGCGCGGCCGCGTTGGTCTCGTGCGTCTGCCAGTACACGTGCGACACCCCCTGGGCGGCGGCCTGCTCGTACACGCCGTGAATCAGCGCCCGGCCGATGCCGCGACCGCGGGCCGACTCCGCGGTGAACAGGTCGCGCAGGTAGCACACCGGTTCGATGCTCGTGGTGCTCCGGTGATACAGGTAGTGCGTCAGCCCGAGCAGCGCGCCCTCCGACTCGGCGACCAGTGCATGCATCGGCTCGGCCGGGTCGAAGAAGCGGCGCCAGGTGGTCTGCGTGATGTGGTCGCTCAGGGCCGTCGGGCCCGCTCGTCCGTAGAAGGCGTTGTACCCGTCCCACAGCGGCTTCCAGGCGGGGAAGTCGCTCTCGCGAATGTGCCGGACGGTGAGCGGAGCAGGCATGCGGAGTCGTGTGTGGAGGGCGGGGCAGGCAGCCGGGGCCGACCACTCGAAGCTAGCCTGCGCCAAGGGCACGGACGATGAGCCCGCTGCTGTCGGGTCCGGTTGGAAGGCCCTAGTTTCGGACAGCACGCTCGCCCCTTCATCCGCCATCGCCATGCGCCTCTGCGTCCTCCTCCTCGCGCTCGTCCTCCCGGCGCGCGTCGCCCACGCCCAGGTGCCGGCCAGCGGCATCGTCACCATCGGCACGGTGGACTCGGTCATGTCCGGCGTGCTCAAGGAGAGGCGCAAGGTCCTCATCTACACGCCGCCGTCGTACCGCGACACGACGTTCGCCCCGCGCCGCTATCCGGTGCTCTACCTGCTCGACGGCGATGCGCACTTCCACTCGGTGACGGGGCTGATCCAGATCCTCGCCACGGGGGTGAACGGGACCTTCGTGATCCCGGAGATGATCGTCGTCGCCATCCCGAACACCGACCGGCTGCGCGACCTCTCGCCGACGCACGTGGACAACGGGTTCGACGGCAAGCCGTCGCCCGCCATGAAGACGAGCGGCGGCATGCCCAACTTCCTGTCGTTCATCCGTGGCGAGCTCATCCCCCATGTCGACTCGGCCTATCGCACCGCGCCGTATCGGGTGCTGGTGGGGCACTCGCTGGGTGGCATCGCGGTGGTGAATGCGTTGTACACCATGCCGACGACGTTAATGCCTACCTGGCCATCGACCCGTCGCTCTGGTGGGACTCGAACCTGTTGCTCAAGCAGGCGCGCGCGCAGGTGAGCGTGCCGGGGGCGCACGCCGGGCGGGCGCTGTACGTGGCGCAGGCCAACACCATCAACCCCGCAGACACGACCGTCAACCAGCACTTCAACGCCATCGCCCAGTTCGATGGCGTCATGCGCGCGTACAATCGCTCGGGGCTGCGCTACAACTTCCGCTACTACGCGGAGGACAGCCACGGCTCCGTGCCGCTGGCCGCGGAGTACGACGGGCTGCGCTTCATTTTCCAGGACTACTCGGTGGATCTCGTGCAGGCCATGGATCGTCCCGCCTACCTCACGGAACACTTCGCCCGCGTCACCGATCGCCTCGGGATGAAGTTCCTGCCGCCCGAGTCGATGGTGGCCATGCTCGCCTCCTTTACCTCCCAACAGGACAAGGACAAGGCGCTGGCCCTGTTCCAGCTCAACGCCACGCTCTATCCGGGGAGCGCGCAGGTGCACCAGGCGCTGGGCAACGTGTGGCGTGGCCGCGGCGACACCGCGCAGGCGATCGCCGCGTACGAGCGCGCGCTGGCGATCGCGCCGGGGCGCACCTTGATCCGCGACAACCTCGCGAAGCTGAAGAAGAAGGGCTGACGCTCGGGGCGCGTCGCGCGCCGGGTTACTTCCGCTCGTACCTGATCTTGCCGCCGAGGATCGTGATCGCCACCCGTGCCGTCGGGATCTCGTCCTCGGGCACCGTCATGATGTTCTTCGTGAGCACCACGAGATCGGCGAGCTTGCCCACGGTGATCGACCCCTTCTCCCGCTCCTCGAAGGCGGCGTAGGCATTGTTGAGCGTGTAGGCGCGCAGTCCTTCCTCGCGGGTGACGCGCTGCTCGGGCAGGAACACGGAGCCGTCGCCCGTCTTGCGGGCCACGCTCCCCCAGAAGCTCGGGATCGGGTCGATCCGCTCCACCGGGACATCGGTGCCGTTGGTGACGACCACGCCGGCATCCCACAGGGTGCGCCACGGATACGACGTCAGCCGGGCGCGTTCCTCGCCCAGCCGTCTGGCCACCCACGGGCCGTCGGAGATGGTGTGGATCCCCTGCATGGAGGCGATCACGCCGAGCCGCCGGAAGCGCTGGATGTCGGCCGGGGCGATGTGCTGCGCGTGCTCGTCGCGCCAGCGCAGGTCGGTCTTGCCCGGGTTGGCCCGGAAGGTGCGCTCGTAG
>JANLSF010000304.1:0-4364 GCA_031362285.1 Gemmatimonadota bacterium
CCGAGACGGTACGAATTCATGTGGGGACGGTACGCTCCGGTCGCCCGACTGTCAATATCGGTTACGGAACCCTAACTCACGCCGTGGGTAAGGCTTGCCAATCGTGGAGGCCCGAACATAACCCGAATTCTGGTGCCGGGCCCCGCGATCGTTCGGCTAGGGCTTCTTGGTCGCCGGAGCCTTCGAGAAATCCACCGTCGGAACTTCCTTCGCCGCCGCCGACGTGACCTCGAAGTACCCCCGCTCCTTCGCCCCCGTCATCTTCGCCGTCAGCAGCTGCGGGAACGTCCGGATGTACGTGTTGTACGTCTGCACCGCCCCGTTGTAGTCCGTCCGGGACACCGCAATCCGGTTCTCCGTCCCCGTCAGCTCGTCCTGCAGCCGCAGGAACGACTGGTCGCTCTTGAGCTGCGGGTACGCCTCCGAGATCGCCAGCAACCGCCCCAGCGGCGCGTTCATGGCCTGGTTCGCGTCCGCCATCTGCGACGCGTCCCCTCCCTTGATCGCCCCCAGCAAGCCGGCGCGCGCCTCGGCGACCTTCACGAAGATCGCCTCCTCCTGCGCCGCATACCCCTTCACCGTGTTCACCAGGTTCGGGATCAGGTCGGCCCGACGCTGCAGCTGGACCTCGATCTGCTGCTTCGCCGCCTGCGCCTGCTCGTCGTACCGCTGAATCGAGTTGTAGCCGCACCCCGTGAGGGTGAGGGGTGCCACCAGCACTGCCAGCCAGATGCGTCGCATCGTGTGTGTTCCGAAGTGAAGGAATGAAGGAGGAGCGCCGCCCCGGCGCTCACTCCCCCGCAGGAAATACGTCCAGGAAAGCGGAGAGTTTCTCCGCCCCGGCCAGGTAGCCGGCCAGCAGTCCTGCCGGCTCCGCCGGCGGCTCCCCACCTGACCGGAAACGCGCCACCGCCAGGAAGGGGGCCCCGTCGAACCCGACCCGGGCGGCGACGGAGGCCACCAGCGCCTCGTTTCCGGCCGGCACGGCGGCTCCGACCAGCCGCTCCACCGCCCGGAACAGCACCATGAAGGTGGAGAAGCTCCGGGCCAGCAACTGCCGCTGCTTTTCGTGGTCGCCGCCAGCCGTCAGGATCGCCCGGCGCAGCCGCAACAGCTTCCCCATCGCCTCCTGCTCCAGCTGCAGCCGAAGGTCGCGCCGCGCCACCACCATCCCGTCGAACGGGGCCGAGCCCACCAGCACCCGATGTCGCGACAGCACGTCCCCGACCTCGATCGGGAAGATGTCCGCGCTCCGACGCCACTCCGCCACCGTCATCACCAGCGGCGCCGGCTGCCCCGCCTCCTCCCAATCAGCCACCACCGCCGCCAACGACGGCGACAGCTCCGAGGGGCCAAGCCGCGACAGCAGCACGAGGACGTTCACGTCGGAATGCTCGGCGTGATGCTCCGTACCGGCGGCCGATCCGAACACCACCACGGCGGCGAGGGCATCGCCCAGCACCGCCGCGAGCCGCGAGGCGAGTGCCTCGGCTCCCATGCGCGCGCTTGTTGCCTTGCGTCCGCTACCAGTCGCCACCGGATCCCCCTCCGCTGAAGCCGCCACCACCGCCAAAGCCCGAGAACCCGCCCCCACCGCCACCGCCTCCCGAGGACCAGCCGCCGCCCCCTGGAATGAAGAAGATGCCGCCGCCCCCACCACGACCGCCACGTCCGCCGCGCCGCCCGATCGACGACAGGATCACGAACAGGATCACGAAGCCGATGATGAAGAACACCGGGCTCACCCCGCCCGTGCGTCCACGCGGGGGCGGTCGCGGGCGCGCCAACGGCTGCAGGTCGGCGGAATCCAGCGTGAAGGTGAACTCCCCCGCATACCGCTCCGCAATCCGCTGCGTCATCAGCGTGATGGCCGACGCGTAGTCGGCCGAGCGGAGGAAGGGGAGCGCCTCGCGCCGGATGTCGCCCGTGATCGCGTCCGTGAGGAACCCCTCGGCGCCCTGCCCGGTGGCGATGAAGATGTGCCCCCGTCCGTCGGCGCTCGTTTCCTTGGGCACCACGAGCAGCACCACGCCGGCGTTCCGGGCACGGTTCCCGATGGCCGCATTGCTGCCGATCTTCCAGGTGCGCCCGATTTCGAGGGCCACGTCGGCGGCGTCGCGCCCACCGAGGTCGCGCAACGTCACGACGGCGATTTCGCCACCCGACTTGGCGCGCACGGCGGTGGCGAGGCGCTCGAGCCGCGCGGCCGTGGCCGCCGGGAGCACCCCCGCAAAGTCGTTCACCATCCCGGTGGGAGCCGGGATCTGCAGCTGCAGCGCTGCCAGCAGGGACAGTCCGGCCCCCGAGAGGGACGGCAGCGCGCTGGTCATCCACGCAATCAGGGGAAGCTCCGGTCAGGCCCCGGGTGTCGCGCACGTGCGCGCCATCGCTGGGGGATGCCGAATACTACGGCCCTTACCCCCCGCGAGATTCGGCGCATCCCGGCGGCCCGGCCGGTGTATTTTCTGCCGTGGGCGCTTCGCCCACGCCTGTTCCCTTCCCCAGACCCCGCCCCGGTGCGCCGTCTCCTCGCCCTTGCCGCCCTCCTGCTCCCCGCCGCCGTCGGCGCGCAGGCCAAGCCCGCCACCCCCGCGGCGGCCAAGCCGCTCGTGTTCGACACCGCGCTGCTGGCGCGGGCCGACAGCGGCCGCATCCTCGGGAGCGACAAGGCCAAGCTGTGGGTGGTGATCTTTTCCGACTTCCAGTGCCCGTACTGCAAGGCGTGGCACGACCAGGTGGACGAGGCGCTCCGCACGAACTACGTGAACACGGGCAAGGTGCGCGTGGCCTTCCTGAACTTCCCGCTCCCCATGCACAAGAACGCCGCCCCGGCCGCCGATGCCGCCATGTGCGCGGCCTCCCAGCGCAAGTTCTGGGCATTCCACGACGGGCTCTTCGCCACGCAGGACCAGTGGGCGCAGCAGGCCGATCCGACGGCGGCGTTCGAGGGGGTGGCGCAGAAGGCCGGGCTCGACCTCCCGGCGCAGCGCGCCTGCTACGCCCAGAAGCGCGCCCGCGTGCTCATCGAAGCCGATGCCGGACGCGGGGTGCGCGCGGGGGTGAACAGCACGCCGAGCTTCTTCATCGGCGACACGGCCGTGGCCGGCCTGATGCCCGCGGCCGAATTCACGAAGATCATCGACAAGATGCTCGCCAAGGCGGCCGCCGGCGCGGGCAAGTAGCGCGCGCACGGGCCGCGACCTGCCGCGCCGCATGCACCCGCTCGTCGCGCTCCCCTACCGGGCGATCGCCGAAGCGGCCGACGCGGCCACCGTCGTCGTCCCCCGGTCGGTCACGAGCAAGTTCGCCCGCGCCTTCTCGGAACGACGCGGCGCGTTGGCGCACCTCGCCAGCTGGGCACGGAGCCACCGGGAGCGTGAACGTCCGCTCCTCTGGCTGCACGCGCCCTCGGTCGGGGAGGGACTCATGGCACGCCCCATCCTCGAGCGGGCCCGCGCGGAGCGGGCGGCGTTGCAGCTCGCGTACACCTGGTTCAGCCCGAGCGCGTCGGCTTTCGCGCGCTCACTGTCCGTGGACGTGGCCGGGATGCTCCCCTTCGACACGCCGGGGAACGCCGAGGCGCTGCTCGACGCGCTCGCCCCGCGCGTGCTCGCCTTCACGCGCTCCGACGTGTGGCCGGTGCTGACCGCGCACGCGGCGCGCCGCCGGGTGCCCGTCGCGCTGGTGAGCGCCGCTCTCACCGCCCGGTCGTCGCGCAGCGGGTGGTCGCGGCTCGCGCTCGCCGACGCCTATCGCTCGCTCGGCGCCGTGGGTGCCGTGGGCGATGATGACGCGGAGCGCCTCGTGGCCCTCGGTGTGCAACGCGATCGGGTCGTGGTCACGGGAGACACGCGTTACGACCAGGTGCTCGCGCGCGCGGCGACCGCGGATCTCGGAAGCCCGCTGCTGGCGTCGCTCGCCGTGGGGCGGGATGTGCGGCCGTGGCTCGTGGCCGGGTCCACCTGGCCGGCCGACGACACGGCCCTGCTGCCTGCGTGGGGACGGCTCGCGCGTTCGGGCACCGGCCCCCGCCTGCTCATCGCGCCGCATGAGCCCGGCGAGGCGCACTGCGCGCCGATCATCGCCTGGGCGGCGGGCGCGGGCTTGTCGCTGGCACGGCTCGGCGCGAGCGGCGCCTCCGCTGCCGACGTGGTGCTCGTGGATCGCGTGGGCGTGCTGGGCGATCTCTACGCGCTGGCCTCAATCGCCTTCGTGGGTGGCGGCTTTCACTCGGCGGGGCTGCACTCCGTGGTGGAGCCCGCAGCCTTCGGCGTGCCGGTGATCGTTGGACCGCGCTGCGGGGGCAGTCGCGATGCGGTGCGGCTCCTCGAGTCCGGCGGCGCCAGGTCCGTGGCGGATGCGGC
>JANLSF010000305.1:0-2020 GCA_031362285.1 Gemmatimonadota bacterium
GTCGCCCGGCGGCGAGCGTCCCCGTCCCGGTGACGGTGACGTTCTTGCCCGTCGCGATCGTTTGGACGGTATTGTCATTGGCCCCATAGCCGAGCAGCTCATACGTCCCGCCCCCGAGCACGACTTCCGTGCCCGCCCCCGCCGCGCCCGCACCGCGGATGGTCAGCCTGCCCCCATTCACATAGGTCGTCCCGGTGAAAGCGTTGCTCGCGGAACTGAGGATGAGCGTGCCATCGCCGCTCTTGGTCACCGCGCCCGTGGTATTGGTGATCGGCGCGGAGATGGTCAGGATGTCCGCCGCGGAGTCCGGGCGGATGATCAATTCGCGACCAGCACTAGCCGTCACCCCGGTGCCGCTGATCGTCGCGGCACTGTCTTTGACCTTGAGGATCACTCCCGGGCCTCCCGCAGCATCATCGTCATCACCCAGGGTGCTATGGGGAGCTGTGCGCTCGTACGGGGAACGCGCACGCGTGTGCCGGCGACGCCCGTGCCGCTCGCCGAGTGCGTGGACACCACCGGATGCGGCGATGCCTTTCAGGCGGCGTTCACGGTGGAGTATCTTCGTTCGCACCGGATCGAGACGGCGCTTTGCGCCGGGGCACGCCGCGCCGCCCTCGTCATCCGTCACCTTGGGGCGACCTCCGACATGAACGGGAAGATCGATGCGACCATCGCTCTGCGCACCGAGTAGTCCCTCGAGCCGCTTCCGTTCCCTCTTCCCGGGCGTCCGGCCGGTGATCGGCATGATCGCCCTCCCTCCGCTGCCCGGCTACCCGACGCATGCGGGCATCGACGCGCTCGTCGAGGTCGCGCTCCAGGACCTCGCGGCCCTCGAGGAGGGCGGCGTGGATGGCGCGCTGGTGGAGAACGACTTCGATCAGCCGCACACCATGGTGGGCGGTCCCGAGATCCACGCCGCGATGACGCGCGTGACCCGCGAAGTAGTCGCGCGCGCACGCGTGCCCATCGGTGTGGAGGTGCTGCTGAACGATTGGCGCGCGTCCCTCGCGATCGCATCGGCTACCGGGGCGCGCTTCATCCGCATGGACTTCTTCGTGGACCCGGTGATGACCAAATGCGGGCCGTTCGAACCCGATCCATCCGCGGTGCTCGCGTACCGCAAGGCGATCGGCGCCGAGCAGGTGCAACTCTTCGCGGACCTTCAGGTGAAGTACAGCACGCCCGTCGGCGGACCCAAATCGATGGCGCTCTCGGCCCGCGAGGCCGAAGCCGCAGGTGCGGATGCCGTGATCATCAGCGGCGCGGAGACGGGGATCGGCCCCTCGGTGAGCGACCTCCGCGCGGCGCGAGGGGGCGCCCTCCCGATTCTCATCGGCAGCGGGCTCACGCCGGAGATTGCGGGGGCGATCGTCCCGCTCTGTAACGGAGCCATCGTCGGCACCTCCCTGCGACGCGGCCGCGCCGCGAGCGACCGGGTGGTGCGGGAACAGGTGACCCAACTGGTGCGTGCGGTTCAGGCGGCGAGTGGAGCACCCGCGGTCCCCGATCCGGCCGGCCTGCCGTGACCGCCTCGGCGCCGCTCAAGCGCCAACTCGGCCTCTCAGCCGTGGCGGCACTCGTGGTCGGCAACATGCTTGGTTCCGGGGTGTTCTTCACGCCGGGCGAGCTCGCCGCGGTCGCGCAGCATCCCTGGCAGGTGCACTTCATCTGGGCGCTGTGCGGGTTGATCACGCTGTGCGGCGCGCTCACCCTGGCCGAACTGTGCCGGTTGTTGCCGCAGGCCGGCGCCACCTACCACGTGCTGCGCGAGGGGTTCGGACCGTTCTGGGGATTCCTGCTCGTCTGGATGGAGCTCTGGGTGAGCGGGCCGGGCGCCGTGGCGGGAATCGCGGTCGTCTTCGGCGAGTTCATGCAGCGCGCGCTCGGCGCTGGCGTCACGGTCACGCCCGTCTGGTGGGGTGTGGGAGCGATCGCGAGCTTCGCGGCCGTCAACGTGGCGGGAGTGGTGTGGGGCGGCCGCGTGCAGGTGCTGACGACGGTGGTGAAGATCGTCGGG
>JANLSF010000070.1:0-1986 GCA_031362285.1 Gemmatimonadota bacterium
GCGCTGGCCGGCGTCACCGTGCCGCTGCAGGCCGCCGAGCATTACTACCTGCTCACCGAGGAGATCGCCGGCGTCTCCAAGCAGTGGCCGGTGCTCGAGGATCCCGGCTCGTACGGCTACTTCCGTGAAGAAGGGGGCGGCCTCATGATCGGCCTCTTCGAACCGGTCTGCGCGCCGTGGATGGTGGACGGCGTTCCCGACGACTTCGCCTTCGGCGAGATCGCTCCCGATTGGGATCGCATGGGCGAGTACATCGCCAAGGCCATGGATCGCGTGCCGATCACGCACGACACCGGGGTGCGGAAGCTGTTCTGCGGCCCCGAGTCGTTCACCCCCGACCTGAAGCCGTGCCTGGGCGAAGCGCCCGAGCTCAAGAACTTCTTCGTGGCCGCGGGGCTCAACTCCATCGGCATCCTCACCGGCGGCGGCGTGGGGCGCGCCATGGCGCACTGGATATTGAACGGCCGCGCCGACGTGGACGTGACGGGCTTCCACATCGACCGGCTGCACGCCTACCAGGCGACGCCTGAGTATCGCCGCACGCGCACAGTGGAATCGCTCGGCATGGTGTACCAGTGCCACTACCCCAACCGGTCCATGATGACCGCGCGCGGCGCCAAGCTGTCGCCGCTGCACGCGCGACTCGCCGCCAAGGGCGCCTTCTTCCGCGACGTCAGCGGCTGGGAAGGGGCCGGCTGGTACACCCCCGACGGCTCTACTCCTGAACAAGGTCCGCTCTCGTGGGGCCGGCAGGACTGGTTCCCGCACTGGCAGGCCGAGCACGAGGCGGCGCGGAACGGCGTGATCCTCATGGACATGTCGTTCATGTCGAAGTTCCTCGTGCAGGGACGCGACGCGGGACGCGTGCTCAACCAGGTGTCGGCCAACCACGTGGACGGCGACGCCGAGCGCGTCACGTACACGCAGTGGCTGAACGAAGGCGGCACGCTCGAGGCCGACCTCACCGTGAGCAAGCTGGCCGACGACCGGTTCTTCGTGGTCGCATCCGACACGGCGCACCGGCACGTGGCCACCTGGCTCAGGCGCCACACCCCCGACGATGCGCATTGCACGGTGACCGACCAGACCTCGGCGTGGGCGCAGATCAACATCCAGGGGCCACGCTCGCGCGAACTGCTGCAGGCCATCACGCGACACGACCTCTCCAACGCGGCCTTCCCCTTCCGCACGGCGCGCGAGATCGACATCGGCTTCGCCCGCGTGCTCTGCCTGCGCATCACCTACCTGGGCGAACTGGGCTACGAGCTGTACATCCCCGCCGAGCAGGCGCTGCCGGTGTACGACCGGCTGGTGGAAGCGGGGGCCGCGTTCGGGCTGCGGCACGCGGGGCTCAAGGCGCTGGCGTCACTGCGCATGGAGAAGGGGTATCGCGACTACGGCCACGACATCGACAACACCGACTCGGTGCTCGAGGTGGGGTTGGGTTTTGCGGTGGACCTGAAGAAGCCCGGCGGCTTTTTGGGACGCGACGCCGTGCTGGCGAAGAAGGGGGCGGGAGCGCTCACGCGGCGGCTGTTGCAGGTGAAGCTCACCGACCCGGAGCCGCTGCTCTTCCACGCCGAGGTGGTGTGGCGGAACGGCGTGGCGGTGGGCTACGTGCGCGCGGCGTCGTACGGCTTCACGTTGGGCGGCGCGGTGGGGCTGGCCATGATCGAGGCGGGAGTGCCGCTCAACCAGGCATGGATTGACGCCGGCTCGTGGGAGGTGGAGGTGGCGGCACAGCGTGTGGGCGCGGTGGCATCGCTCGCGCCGATGTACGATCCGGCGAACGCGCGCATCAAGGGGTAGGCGCCGCGCGTTCGAGCGCGCGGCGACAACACCGGCCGACGGCGCGTGGCTCAGCCGTCGGTCACGCAGCCGAGCGAGGCGTGCGACACGGCGCGGATGTACTTGAGCAGCACGCCGCGGGTGGCCTTGAGCGGGGGCGGCACCCAGCCGGTCCGGCGCCGCACGAGTTCATCGTCG
>JANLSF010000102.1:0-1812 GCA_031362285.1 Gemmatimonadota bacterium
TACGTTCGAACGCTTTTTGTACGGAGCGCTTCGAAACGCGAAGGCACGTCGTTGCACTGAAAGTGAAATCGAAGCGTTCGTCGGTAAAGCTCGCACCGCGAGCCCACCGTCGCCGAAGCAGCCCAGCACCTTGGCGGGATAGAGGCTGAACTCCGCAGCCGCACCAAACGTCCCGGCCGGCTGGCCCTTGTACCGGGAGCCAAGACCCTGCGCGGCATCCTCGACGATGACGAGCGTGTGTCGGTCGGCGATCTGCTGCAGCCGGTCCATTTTTGCCGTCCGCCCGTTGAGCTGGATGGGCATGATGGCGGTGGTCCTGGGGCCGACAGCGGCGGCCACGGCGGCGGGATCGATCAGGTGGTCATCGAGGCAGTCGACGAGGACCGGCGTGGCACCCGCAAAGTGGATCGAGGCCGCCGATGCCACGTAGGTGTGCGAGGGTACGATCACCTCGTCGCCCGGCACCACGCCGGCCGCGCGCAGCGCGATCACCAGGCCATCCGTGCCATTCGCGACGCCACACGCATGCTTGACGTTCAGGAAGCGCTCGATCCCGGCCTCGAACTCCGTCAGGTCATTCTGGAGGATGAAGGCGCCGCGCTCCATCACGTGCACCATCGCTGCCAGCGTCTCGTCACGGTACTGGTTGAACAGGTGCGGGTAGCGAAAGAATGGAATCTGCATCCGGACGGACGTCGTCGTCATTGCGCGCGAGCCTCGCGAGTTCGCTGGAAAACGGTGGCGCTAGCAACTAGAATTCAGCTATGAACATTAGTGGAGTCCGCGGGTCTGGCGCAACTCGGTGCGCTGCCTGCACTCACCCTTCGCCCGCCCTTTCGGCCGCCTGCGCATGAACGAGGCTCCCCGCTTCGAAGACCTGACGGAAACCACCGGCCTTCCGCTCTCCCCGGAGGGTGCCGTGATGATGTACACGCGCTACCACGTCGCGGCCGCGATGAGCCGTGGCCGCCGCGTACTCGAACTCGGCTGCGGCGCGGGACAAGGCTTCGGCCTGCTGCTCGCGACGGCCGCGCACGTGGTGGGAGGGGACTACTCCGGCCCCCTGCTGACGCAGGCGCGGCGTCACTACGGCGCGCGGGTGCCGTTGGTCCGGCTCTCGGCTGATGCCCTCCCCTTCGCGTCGGCCAGTTTCGACCTTGTCCTCCTGTTCGAGGCCTCGTACTACGTGCCCGACATGGAGCGGGCGTTCGACGACATCGCGCGTGTGCTGGCGCCTGGAGGCCAGGTGCTGTTCGTGAATGCCAATCCCGAGCGACCCGATTTCATCACGAGCCCGCACAGCGTGCACTATCACTCGGCTGATGAGTTCCGCGCGGCGCTGGCCGCTCGCGGGTTCGCGGTGGAGACCGCAGGCGCCTTCCCCGAGGCCAGTCGTGACCGGACGGCGAAGGACCGCACCGTGGCGGTCGCGACGTCGCTCGCCCGGCGCGCCCTCGAAGCGCTTGGCCTGGTGCCGACGACGCTTCAGGGACGCGCCCGGTTGAAACGCCTCCTGCACCGGCGCATGCCACTCGTGCCCAGCGAACTGCCCGAAGGATTCGCCGAGGTGGCGCCGCGCACCCCGCTGGAAGGGGGACGACAGCCGGGGTTCAAGGTGTTGTACGTGAGCGGCACACGGCCGAAGTGACGACCGCGCCGGCGATGCTTCCGCGCGTGACGGTCCTCGTTCCGTGTCGCAACGAGAGGCGGTTCATCCGCGCCTGCCTCGAATCGATTGTCGGCAACGGCTACCCGACCGACCGCCTCGAGATTCTCGTCATCGACGGCGCGAGCGACGACGGCACGCGGGAG
>JANLSF010000122.1:0-1850 GCA_031362285.1 Gemmatimonadota bacterium
CGACGATCTCTACGAGGGCTACGAGATTCAACCCGGCCTGCACCTCAACGGCAAGCTCACGCTGGGGGAAAACATCGCCGATCTGGGCGGCATCAAGCAGGCTTTCCTCGCCTGGCGGCGGTGGGCGGCGGAGCACGGCGAGCCGCAACCCGCCGCTCGGCACGGTGACCCGGTAGAACTCCGTTGCGCCGGGACGCAACGTCGCCCGCCGCGCCGAGGTCAGCGACAACGGCACCAGCGGAAAGCCCGAGCCCAACCCGGGCCGTGCCACGAGCAGCGCGTTGAACAGCTGTCGGAGGTTTCGCGACCGGAACCGGCGGGGCGAGTTGATCGGCTGTCGCGGCGCACCGGGCACGGAGTCGAGCCAGAGCGCCATGGTGAACTCGGCCAGCATCGAGGTGAGCGGCACGCCGCCCACCGCCTCCACGTTGGCCTTGCCCCACTGGTTGGTCTGGAGCAACGCACGCGTCGTGCCGCTTCCGTACCGGTCCACCATCCACCGGACAAAGAGCCAGCTGGCGCCGCGCTCCTCGAGGGAGCCGAGGCTGCCCGCCGGGTAGCGGATCGGCGAGAAGGCACTCGGCACCGTCAGGAACCGGTAGGCGTTGGAGAGATCACCGACGATGAAGTCGTTGGACGAGTCGGGAAAGAGCTGGATGCTGCTCGTGCGCCCGGCCGGCGCCGGGTAGCGCGATTCGTAGAACTTCGACGCCAGCTCCTCGGCGAGGTGGCTCAAGCCCTCGTTCAGCCACACCTCCTCGGAGATGCCGCCGCGCACGATCGCGTGCTGGTTGTACGAGATCATGTGCTGGACTTCGTGCACGAACGTGGCCGGCAGCTGAGTGCGCACCTCCGCCGTCGTGTGCGGGCACGAGAAGACCCCCGCCGGGTCAGGCGTGTAGGCGAAGAAGATCTCGCCCTGGTTCGCGTCCACGCTCGTGCTGGCAAGGTCGAACGCGTAGAAGTAGCCGGTCACGAAGCCGCTGCGGGCGCAGTCGATCTGCGACACCAGCGCGTTGATGCGCGGCGTGAACAGCACGATGACGTGGCCGTTGCCGTCGATGTCCGACGGGCTGCCGAAGGCGAGGGTGTCCACGCCATAGAGTGGATCCTCGAGGTGCGCCCCAAGCGCCGCCCATTCGGGGTCGCTGAAGCTCGCCGGCGCGGCCACATCGACGTAGGCGAGGACGCGCGCCCCCTTGTACACGAGGCGCGCCGTGGTGGACACGAACTGGTAGGGCGTCGTGAGGGCGCCGATCACCTTGAACGTGTCGATGGCGCCGAGCGCGGGCACCGGACGCGTGAGGCTCCGAATGGAGAGCGCCCGGGGCTGCGCGCCTTGCGCGCGTACCGACCAGGCACGCTCCTCGGCCCGCCGTCGCCCCTCGAACGCAAGCGGCACGGCCGAAGCGCCTGGAGCCGGCAGGCCGCCGAGCGTCTCGACGATGCGCGCACCGGGCCGCGACACATCGAGTGCATAGTCGGCATCCGGAATCGCGCTCGACGCCAGCTGGACGCTCACGAGATAGTCGCCCGCGCCGCTCGCAAGCTGCAGGCAGTTGGCGGCGCTGCCGACGACCACGACGCCCGTGTCGGTGCCGGCGCTCACGGTCGTCGGTGCCACGGCTGCTCCGCAGGCATCCGGGCCAATGGCGACATCGCTCCCGGCGCACGCCGAGGCGAGGGCGAACAGGCTCACCGCTGGCCAGCGCCGACCGCTCATCGGAACAGGTCCGTGTCGACGAGCCGGGTCACGTGTCCCTTCCGATCGATCAGGTACACGATCACCGACAGGTAGTCGGCATACTCGGGGTAGGGTGCACCCAGCGGGATGGGCGGCAGCACCGTGC
>JANLSF010000158.1:0-3239 GCA_031362285.1 Gemmatimonadota bacterium
GGTGGCGGCCTGCAGGACGGCCGAGATCATGGCGTCACCGCCGGCGGCACGTAGATCTCGGGGAGCCCGACCTCACGCATCAGCTTGTTGAACTCCGTCAATTCGGTTGCCTCCAGTTTCTTCATGGTCTGCAATTGGACCTCGAGCTTGGCCGAGAGGTCGGTGAAGATCTCGCCGTGCTGCTGCGTCACCCCCTGATCGCCTTCCTGCACCTGCATGTTGAGCGTCAGGAACATCTGGTAGAGCTTCACCGGGTAGTTGAGCGTGGACTGGTCGGCCTTCGTGTACACCTCGTAGATCTCGGCGCGCACGGCCTCGAACTTCGCGCGCACCGCCTTGCCCGCCGTCGTCACGCGCTCGGCGAACGCCTTGCCCGTCGCCTGCTTGGCGCGCTCGTCGAGTTGCTTCTGCGTGTCCTGCACCCGGAAGATGGACTCGGTGAGTTCGGTCAGCCGCGCCGTGGTCCGCCGCGCGAGTGCGAACTGCTGCGCATACTCGACGGTCGAGGTGCCGAGGCGCGGGTCGCCCATCAACTCCGCCTTCCGCGACATCGTGTCCTTGCCGACGATCAGCCGCACGGTGTAGCTGCCGGGGACCGCGAGCGCCCCGACCTGCGTGCCTTCGTCGAAGATGGCGCCCGGGACGACCTTTCCTCCAGGGTACCGGAGGTTCCAGACGAACCGGTTGCCGCCCGAGCGCGCCGCCACGACCGAGTCGGCCGGCTCGTACGCCAGCTCGTCGGCGTTGCGCTTGGCCTTGGCCACCGCCGCCGCCGAGTCGGCCGCGGGGTGCCCCGTGCTGTCGGGCTTGTCGACGGCGGCGCTGGTGTACGCGCGGATCAGCGCCCCCTGTGCGTCGAGGAACTGGAGCGTGATGGGGTCCTTGGACTTCTCCCGGAGCCAGTAGTCCACCACCAGTCCGGTGTGCGGGTTCTCGCCTTCGCCGCCGCTGCGGCGTGACCGGCCCGTCGCGAACCGCACGCCCTTGGCCGGCGGAAAGAGGAACGCGGCGCGCGAGGTGACGGAGTCCGCGAGCGCGCGCAACGGCGTGAGGTCATCGAGGGCCCAGAACGAGCGTCCGTGCGTGGCGGCGATCAGGTCGTTCCCCTGCACGCGCAGGTCGCGCACGCTCGAGCGCGGCAGGTTGAGCTGCAGCGGCTCCCACTTGCCACCGTCGTCGAAGGAGACGTACACCCCCGCTTCCGTGCCGGCATACAGCAGTCCCTTGCGCACCGGATCCTCGCGGATCGAGCGGGCGTATGCCCCCACCGGGATGCCGTCGGTGATGAGCGTCCAGCTCTTGCCGAAGTCGATGGTGCGGTAGAAGTACGGCTTGAAATCGTCCCGCTGATAGCGCGTCGCGGAGAGGTAGGCGGTGCCCGCTGCGTGCGATGACGCCTCGATCACCGTGATCCGGCTGTACTTGCCCGGGAACGCGGGGCTCACGTTCTGCCAACTGGCGCCGTTGTCGCGCGAGATGTGCACGAGGCCGTCGTCGCTGCCGGCCCACAGCACGCCCGCCTGTCGCGGCGACTCGGCAAACGCATAGATCGTCGCATACCACTCGGTGCCGGTCATGTCGCCCGTGACCGGCCCTCCGGAGCGCTGCAGCGTCCTGGGATCGTGCAGGGTGAGGTCCGGGGAGATCTTCTCCCAGCTGTTGCCGCGCGTCTTCGAGCGCCAGACGTGCTGGGAGGTCGCGTAGAGCACGTCGGGATCGTGGGGCGAGAAGAGCACCGGGAACGTCCACTGGAACCGGTTCGGCACGTCGGCCGCCGCCCAGCCATCGTAGTTCGAGAGCCAGATCGAGATGTCCTTCGTGGCATTCGTCCGGTGGTCGTGCTTGCTCAGGAATCCGGTGTAGCACCCGCCGTACGTGATGTTCGGCTCCTTCGGGTCGATCGCGATATGGGCGTTCTCGCAGCCCGCCACCGGCCACCAATCGCGCTCCCCGATTGCGCCGAAGTCGGAGCGACTGGCGATCGAGACCGTGGAATTGTCCTGCTGCGCTCCGTAGATGCGATAGGGCCACTGCGCATCGGTGATGACGTGGTAGAACTGCGACGTGGGCTGGTTGTAGATGCTCGACCAGCTCTTGCCATAGTCGAGCGAGACGGTGGCGCCACCGTCGTTGGCGTTGATGATCCGGTGGGGGTCCTTCGGGTCCACCCACGTCTGATGCGTGTCGCCGTGGGGCACGCGGAGCCGCGTCCAGCTCTTGCCCCCGTCGATCGAGCGCCAGGTGGACAGGTTCATCACGTAGACGACGTCCGCGTTGGTCGGGTCGGCCGTGACCTGCGAGTAGTACCAGGGGCGGACCCCCCACTTCTGGTCGTCGCTCACCCGTGACCAGGTGGCGCCGGCGTCTTCCGACCGGAAGATGCCGCCGGCCGAGTCCTTGGCCTCGACCGAGGCGTACACGCGCTGCGAGTTGGCCGGCGACACCGCGATCCCGATCTTGCCGATCGGGCCCTTGGGCATGCCGGGATTGAATGTCAGCTCCGTCCACGTGTCGCCGCCGTCCGCCGACTTCCACAGGCCGCTGCGACTGCCGCCGGCCTCCATGCTCCACGGCGTGCGCTGGAACTTCCACAGCGACGCGTACAGGAGGCGCGGGTTGTTCACGTCGAGCGACAGGTCGGCGGCGCCGATCGAATCGTTCAGGAACAGCACCTTCTTCCACGACTTGCCGCCGTCGGTGGTGCGGAACACGCCGCGCTCGGCGTTGGGGCCGAAGGCGTGGCCCAGTGCGGAGACGTAGGCGCGATCGGGGTCCTTGGGATCCACGCGGATCTGCGAGATCTGGTGCGTCTCGGTCAAGCCGAGGTGCTGCCAGCTTTTCCCCCCGTCGGTCGAGCGATAGACGCCGGTGCCATAGGTCAGGTCCTCGCGCGGCTGCGCCTCGCCGGTACCCACCCAGATCACGTTCGGGTCCGAGGGGGCCACGGCAATCGCGCCCACCGAGGAAATGTCCGACTCGCCATCGGTGATGTTGTCCCATGACTGGCCGGCGTTCGTGGTCTTCCAGACGCCTCCGTTCACGGCGCCGAAGTAGAACACCAGCGGCTTGGTCGGGTCGCCGGTGACGGCCACCGAGCGGCCGCCGCGAAACGGCCCGACGAGGCGCCAGCGCAGCGACTTGAAGGCCTTGTTCGTCCGCGCGCCCTCCTTGAACAGCAGCGGGTCGTAGGGCGGATTGGCGGGCGCAGCCACCCGGGTGCGCTGGGCGCCAACCGCACG
>JANLSF010000165.1:0-3198 GCA_031362285.1 Gemmatimonadota bacterium
AATCATCAGCGGGTCGCGACGCTCTTGACGCGCCGAGCCCACCCAGCGCCTCCACACCAGCCCCCTTCCTTGTACCCGCAACCCAGACAGACCGTCGGATCAGACGCCAGCGCCGCACTTTCGGCTGTCGTCCGCTCCGCCGCCGACACGCGCGACGCGACCGGCACACCGGACTCAGCGTTCGCCGTTTCCACTACCGCCATCGTCTCCGTGAACAGGAAGTCGAACCGCGTGACCGCGCGTCCACTGATGGCCTCCACCGCCTCGGCGTACACAGCGCGCTGCCCCGCGTACTTCGCGGCCACCTCCGCCTCGTCGCCCGCGTCCACGCGCCCCGTCTTCACGTCCACGATGGAGACCCCTTCGCCGTCGGGCGCGGCCAGGTCGAGCGCCCCCTCGAGCGCCGATCCGTTGGGCAGCACGCGGAGGAAGCGCAGCTCGCGCCGGGCGTGCGCGCGCGAGGACAGCTCGCCGTACCGCCCCGCCAGCGCGCGCCGCACCTGCTCGAGGATCGCGGCACGATCGGCCTCGCTCCAACCGTCCCCCGGCGCGTCGTCGTCGTCGTTCCACTGCGTCTCGGCCTCGGCGAGCAACGTGTCGAGATCGTGCTCCTCCGCCTCGCGCGCAAGGATCGCGTGCACGATGGTGCCCCGGGTCCGCGCGTCCATGGACGGCATGGCCGGCGTGTCGGCGCGCCCGCGTGCGCCCTTCGCCGCGGCCTTGCCCGCGCGCGCTGCCGGGCCACCACGGGCCGTGCCGTTCACGTCCACCGGGCCGTTCTCCGCGCCGTTCTCCGGCTCGCGCACACCCAGCAGGTACTTCCACGCGTACCGCCGCTCGCACTGCGCGTGCAGCATGAGCGCCGTGGCCGAGTGCCGGAGCCGGCCCGACGGCACCGACACCGCGTCGAGAACCACGGGCACCTCGTCCGTGACCGCGAGCGGCGCGCGCACCGGTGGTAGGGCGAGCAATCCCCCGTCATCGCCGGCATTGAGGACGAGCACGGACACGTCCACCGCATGCGCCTCACCCGCGGCGCCCCGGACCGCGATCGGTCCGTCCTGCTGATCACCCGTCAGCTTCAGCGCCCCGCATAGCCATTCCGCGTCGCTCCCCTTCACCGGCTTCAGGGCCACGCCGCTCACGATCAGCCGCGTCTTGGCGCGCGTGGCGGCCACGTACCGCAGCCGCAGCCGCTCGGCGCGCCCTTCGCGCTGGGCCTCCTCGCGCAGCGCGACGAGCGCGGGTGCCTGTTCCTTCCACTCCGGGTCGGGGTCCTTGATCCCCATTCCGGTGCGCGTGACGAACAGCCCCCCCACGCCGTTCTCGTCCTTGGGCTTCCGGCCGAGGTCGCCCCACACCACCACCTCCCAGTCGAGTCCCTTGGCGGCGTGAATGGTGGTGATCGTCACGAACGGTTCGTCCGGACCCACGAGCCGGGCCGGGGCCACGTCGTCGTTGCGCGCGCGCCGGTCGGCCAACTCGCGCAGCCAGCCACCGGTGCTCCGGTGCGGTTCGGTTTCGAGCAACCGCCCGAACTGCGCCAGGTTGGCCAGCGCCTGCTTCGCATCCTCGTCGCCGCGCAGCGCGAGGTGCGCGCGGTAGCCGCTCTCGTCGAGCAGCTGCTCCAGCAGCGCGTGCACGCTCACCCGGTCGCGCCGCCCGCGGGCACGCGCGAGCCAGGCGCGCCCTTCTGCCAGTCGCGCGGCCTCGTCGGTCGCGAGTGCCGCCGTTGGCCGATCGCTGTGGAGGCCGCCGCCCTGGGCGAGCGCGAGCAGCGTGTCGTCGCGAAGGCCCACGAACGGACTCCGCAGCACGCCGGCCATCGCCACCCGGTCGCGCGGATCGCGTACGGCGCGCAGGGCGAGGATGGCATCCAGCACCTCGCGCGACCCGAGCAGTCCGTCCTTCTGCAGCAGGTAGAACGGGACGTGGGCGGCCCGACAGGCGTCGGCAAAGTGCGGCATGGCCGAGCGCGCCGGGAGCAGGATGGCCATGTCACTCCACGCGAGCGGCCGCTGGTCGTTGCCGCCGAGCGGCTGCCCATGAAGCGCCTGCAGTCGCTGCACCACGGCGCGCGCCTCGAACGGTCGGGCCTCGTCGGCGCTCACCTTGTCGCCGTCCGCAACCTGGTGCGCGATCACCTCCACCGGGGACACGGTGCCCACGCTGGCCCGCGTGGGCTTGAGTGGTTGGTACGCCACCTCGTACGGCGCCGCGTCCTCGGTCGGCGCCATGCTCGGCCCCAGCACGTGATCCACGAAGGCGAGGATCCCCGCCACCGAGCGGAAGCTCTCGTTGAGCGGCAGCGTCACCGCGCCGGCGCCCATCCCGGCGAACGTCTGCTCCACCTGCCGCCACACCGACACGTCGGCGCGCCGGAACCGGTAGATGCTCTGTTTGGGGTCGCCCACCAGCAGCAGCCGCGTGGGGCTCGGCTCGCGCGGTTCGATGCCGCCCAGCCGGTAGACGATGTCGCGCTGGACCGGATCCACGTCCTGGAACTCGTCCACCACCAGCAGCTTGAGCCGGGCGCGCGCGGCCGCGCGCACCGACGCCTCCTCCAGCAGGTCGCGCGTCCAGACCAGCAACCGGTCGAAGTCCACCGCCGGCAGCTCGGCGAGCATGGTATCCATCCGGTCGCGCGTGCGCGTGGCCAGCGTCAGCAGCGCCGCCTGCGCCTCGGCGTCGCCCACGGCCGGGAGGTCGCGCAAGGCGGCCAGTCGTCCGCCGTCTTCCGCGAGGAGCGCGATCCACCCGCTCACCGATGACAACCGGTGGATCCCGAGCAGCGTGCCCAGTCCCGGCAGGTCGCCTGTCTCCACCGCATCGAGCAGGGCCTCGCTGGCGGCAGAGGCGAGCAGCTCCTTCGCCTGCCCCTCCAGTACCACCCCACCACTCGCGCGCCGCTCGCCGCGCAAGCCGAGCGAGCGGAGCAGGTCGCCGCAGAAGCCGTGGATGGTGCCAATGCGGGCGGCGTCGAGGCGCTCGGCCAGCTTGGCCGCGCCGGCCTCGGTGAGGGCCGAGCGCAGCTTGGAGACGAGGTCCGACGCGGCCGCGGTGGTGAAGGTGATGGCGGCGAGATCGTCGAGGGAGATCGGGTTCGCGTGCGGCGCGCCGAGCACGGGAACCCCGAGCCGATGGAGCAGCGCGTGCACCACCGTGGTGGTCTTGCCCGATCCGGCGCCGGCCGCCACG
>JANLSF010000187.1:0-3413 GCA_031362285.1 Gemmatimonadota bacterium
CGAACCTACAACCTAGTGATTAAGAGTCACTTGCTCTGCCAATTGAGCTAACGGCGCTGCGGTGGTGCGGTGGTGCGGTGGTGCGCGTGCCGTGTGCTGCGTCGTGCAACGTTCGCCAGGCCAAGGTGCGCCAGGAGGGAATCGAACCCCCGACCCGCAGCTTAGAAGGCTGCCGCTCTATCCATCTGAGCTACTGGCGCATCTCACAGCAAGCCACGGGACGTGATGTCCTGCCTCACCTCACGCGAGGCGTCCTCTCAAGGTCGGGGCGGCCGGATTCGAACCGGCGACCTCCTGCTCCCAAAGCAGGCGCGATACCGGGCTACGCTACGCCCCGCGTACGGAAAAAAAACTAAACCCGCGCAGGGTGAAGTCAACCGTGCGAGGCGAGTTGCGCGAGCAAGGCGCGAACGGCGCGCGCGCGATGACTCACGCGCTGCTTGTCGGCGAGCGGCGCGACGCCGAACGAACAGCCGAGGTCATCGCTCAGGAAATACGGATCGTATCCGAACCCCTCGCGTCCGCTGGGCGCGTGGGCAATCACGCCGTGCGTCTCGCCGCGCGCCACCACCTCGCGCGCGCCGTCGACGTACGCCGCCACGCACACGAAGTGCGCACGCCGGTCGCGCGTCCCGGCGAGCGCCGCGAGCAAGGCCGCGTTGTTGGCGTCGTCGAGCGCGGGCCCGGCGAGGTCGTCGCGCCCGCTCCAGCGCTTGCTGTGCACGCCGGGCCGTCCGCCGAGGGCGTCCACGGCGAGCCCCGCGTCGTCCGCCACCGTGGGGAGTCCGCTCATCGCGTGAAAGTGCCGCGCCTTCGCGAGCGCATTCTCCTCGAAGGTGTCGAACGCCTCGATCGCCGCCTCGTCCGGCGTCTCGGCGAGGCCCACCGCGTCGAGCGTCCGGGCCTCGAGGCCGAGGCCGGCCAGCAGCGGCGCGAGTTCCCGCAGCTTGCCCGCGCTGCGCGTGGCGATCAGGACGATGGCGCTCACGCGCCGAGCAGGGCCCGTTGCCGGCGATGGAGCTCGACGATCGCGGCGGTCGCACCGTCCAGCAGGGCGCTCAACTGTTCGCGATGGAAGGTGCCGTTCTCTCCCGTGCCCTGCACTTCCACGAAGCTCGCGGCGTCGGCCATCACCACGTTCATGTCCACGCCGGCGCGCACGTCCTCGGGATAGTCGAGGTCCACGCGCACCTCGCCATCGACGATGCCGACGCTCACGGCCGCCACCAGCCGCTTGACCGGGGACGCCTTCAGCTGCCCCTGCTGCACGAGCCAGCCGAACGCCTCATGCACGGCCACGCACGCGCCGGTGATCGACGCCGTGCGCGTGCCGCCGTCGGCCTGCAGTACGTCGCAATCGAGCTTCACGGTCCACTCGCCCCACGCGAAGTCGTCGAGCATGGCGCGCACCGAGCGCCCGATCAGCCGCTGGATCTCCTGCGTGCGCCCACCCAGCTTGTCGCGCTCCCGCGGCGAGCGCGTCTTGGTGGCGCGCGGCAGCATGGCATACTCGGCCGTCATCCAGCCGAGCCCGGAGCCCTTCCGCCAGCCGGGCACCCCCTTCTCCACCGACGCGGTGCACAATACCCGCGTGTCGCCGAAGGCCACCATGCACGAGCCTTCCGCGTACGCCGCGACGCCGCGTTCGAGGGTGAGCGGTCGCAGGTCGGCATTGGTGCGCGTGGAGCGCGAGGCGGATTCAGGGGGCACGAAGTTTCTCGATGATGGACGTGGTGGACTGCCCGGGGGTGAGCGGGATGACGACGACGCGCCCGCCGCGCGCGGTGACTTCGCGCGCGCCGACGATGGTCTCGGGACGGTAGTCGCCTCCCTTCACGATGACGTCGGGCAGGAGGGCCTGCACGAGCTGGAGCGGGGTGTCCTCGCCGAAGACGGTCACGACATCGACCATCGCCAGCGCGGCCAGCACGTAGGCCCGGTCGGCCTCGCTGCGGACCGGACGGGTGGGCCCCTTGAGGCGCCGCACCGATTCGTCTGAGTTGAGGCCGACGATCAGCGCCGCCCCCTCGGCGCGCGCGCCGAGGAGAATGTCGATGTGGCCGGGATGGAGCAGGTCGAAGACGCCGTTGGTGAACACCACGGGGCCCGGCACCGTGTCGCGCCACGCGCGGGCGGCGGCCCAGGTGAGCACGCGTGACGCCGGCGCGCGCAGGCGCGCGTCGGGCGCATCGGGCCCTACCACTGCGACTGCGCGCCGTCGAGCACGTCGGTCACGATCTTGTCGATGGCCAGCTTGCGTGCGGCGCCGTCGGCCCGGTCACCGTATTCCCCCTCGGCCATGATTCCCTTGCGGCTCCAGAGCACCTTGTTCGCCACCTGGTCGAAGATCTCGATGTCGAGTACGACCTGGAGGCGCCGGCGCACCTGCGTGGCACGGGTGGGATCGGCGCTGAACGCCACGGGGGCGTCGGGGTCGTACCGCGTGATCGTGCCGCGAATGACCGCATCGGCCTTTTCCTCCGTCGCGTCGCGCAACCCCAGGCGATCGAGGAAGGCGCTCCGCACGGCGTCGGCGAATTCGCGCGTGAGCTCCGGCACGGCGGTCTGGTTCTCGAACGGCACGATCGCCACGGTGCGCACGTGGGCCGGGAGGCCCCCGCCCGCGAAGCCGTACTTCCAGAGGCACCCCTGCAGCGCGAGCGCCAGCAAGAGCATGGCCACGCGGGCGACCGCGCGGCGGTCAGTGCTGCCAGATCGAGGCATCGAAGCCGGCGACATTGGTGGTCCGGGTGACGACGAGGGTGAGGCGGCGGCGCGCCCCGAGGTGCTGGTACTCGGTCCGATCGGCATAGCGGGTGACGCGTTCCTGGATGCCGCCGTCGGCGATGCGCTCCAGCGACGCGATACGCTCCCCGTCGAACGAGACGCGCATCACGCTCCCACCGCGCGCAATGTCGGCGCGCGTGAACGCCCCGTCAACGCGCACCGTGGTGTCGCCGGGCGCCACGGCGAGGCGACCGAGCGCCGCCCAGAGAAAGCCGACCGGCGGCAGGAACCGCTTGATGATGCCGCCGTTCGGCGGCAGGATGAGCGAGTCGCCGAAGACGAGCGCGCTCCCACCGCCCAGCCCGGCGGCGAGGAACAGATCGAGCCGGACGCTGTCCGGCGCGGTGACGCGCGCCGAGCCGTCGCCCCGGGCGCGCATGTCGGGGTCCTCGTAGCTCCACGTGAAGACCATGACCTGGTTCTCGCGCGCCAACTCGGCGCGGGGAATGCGGGCGGGCACCGCCGCGGTGCCGCCGAGCGCGGTGGCCTTGGGCACGCAGCCGCCCAGCATCACGACCGCGGCAACGCCGGCGAGAGTGCGGGCCACGCGCACCTTCACTTGACGAGTTCCACGCGAAGGACGCGATCGCCCTGCACGATGCGATCGAGGACATCGTCGCCGCCGA
>JANLSF010000329.1:0-1512 GCA_031362285.1 Gemmatimonadota bacterium
GCGCGCGCGCCTACGGGCGCGGCCGGTACTTCCCCCTTTCGGCCTCGAGCGCACTGGACACTTCGCCCAGGGTCGCGCGCGCGCGCACGGCGTCGATGAGCCGCGGCATCTGGTGCGGCGCCCTGGCGCCGCCGGCGGGCGCCATCACGGCCCGGGCCGCCTCGCCCAGCGCGGCCGTGGGTGAAGTGTCCAGTGCGCTCGAGGCCGAATGGGGGAAGTACCGGCCGCGCGCGTAGGCGCGCGCGCCCGGCTCATGTTCCGCCGCTGCATCGCCTGGTCGTCCGACCTCGGCACCAACGAGGCCATCGAGGATTTTCCCGTGGGCCGTCGCCTCGCCTTCGATGCGAGCAAGGGGCGGCTGTGGGTGGTGTGCGGTCGCTGCGGCCAGTGAAACCGCTCACCCCTCGATGAACGATGGGAGGGAATCGCGGCGATCGGCGACCAGCTGCTCACTCCGGCCTGGATCAGCGAGCGGTTGGACCGCGGAAAGCTCGGCGAGCCGGAACCGTGGCCACCCTGAGCGTCGCAGCGCAGGCCCGGTCGCGCGCGACCTGTCGCGGCGGCGCGCGCAGGTCCTTCGCTTCACTCACCACGCCATTAAGTTCGGGGGTTGTCTCCGAACTCCCCCGCGTCACGCTAAGCCCATGCCCACGTACGAGTTCCGCTGTCCCGACGGGACGATCATCGAACGCACCTTCAAGATTTCCGAGGCCCCATCGGAAATCCCCGCGCCGGATGGCTCGGGGATGGCCGTGCGCATGATCTCGGGCGGCGCGGGACTGCTGTTCAAGGGCTCGGGCTTCTACATCACGGACTACGGCAAGGACGGCAAGAAGGACCAGCGCGCCGCGTCGGAGCCGAAGAAGGCGGACGGGAGCGCGGGTGGCACGAGCGCCGGCGGGGAGGGCGCGAAGGGCGGCGAGTCCGGGAAGGGCGGCGAGTCCGGGAAGGGTGGCGACTCCGCGAAGGGTGGCGATTCGGCCAAGGGCGGCGATGCCTCGAAGCGAGGGGAGCCGTCGAAGCCCACCGAGAAGGCGGCCGCCGCACCGGCGCCCAGCACGCCCAAGGGCGACAAGCCGACGAGTGGCGGCTCCTCCGGTGGTGCTGGCGGCGCTGCGTGAGCGCCGAAGCGCTCAAGCGCGCGCTGGCCGCGGCCGCGCAGGCACTGGGTGCGCCTGCGGACACCGACGTCATCCTCGAACGTCCGCGTGATCCGTCGTTCGGCGACTGGACGTCGAACCTCGCGATGACGCTCGCACGGCCGCTGGCGAGGAAGCCGCGCGACATCGCGCAGGCGATCGCGGATACGCTCGACCTCGCGGCCGCGGGGGTCGCGAAGGTCGAGATTGCCGGGCCCGGCTTCCTCAACTTCCGCCTCGATCCCGGCCTGCAGGCCGCCGGGATTGCGCGCATCGTCGATGCCCCCGCCGCCTGGGGCCGCAGCACGGCCGGTGCCGGGCGCCACGCGAACGTCGAGTTCGTCTCGGCGAACCCCACCGGTCCGCTGCACGT
>JANLSF010000288.1:0-5091 GCA_031362285.1 Gemmatimonadota bacterium
GCTCGGGGTCGCTGCGTTCGGGCTCGCGCTGCGCTACCTGCCGCGCGACCATCGCACGAGGGGCGCCGGGCGTGCGGGCTTCGACCCGCTCGGCACGGCGCTCCTCGGGATGACGCTTGCGGCGTACGCCCTCGGTGTGACGGTGGGACGCGGCGACGTCGGGCGCCTCAACGTGGCGCTCTTGGCGGCCACGGCGGTGGGGGGCGTCCTGTTCGTCGTCGCCCAGGCGCGCGCGCAGTCGCCGTTGATCCAACTGGCAATGTTCCGCGACCGCACCCTGAGCGCCAGCCTCGCGATGAGCGCGCTGGTGTCGACGGTGATGATGGCCACGCTCGTGGTCGGACCGTTCTACCTGTCGCGCGCCCTCGATCTGGACGCGAGGGCAGTGGGGTTCGTGCTGTCCGTCGGGCCGATCGTCACGGCGCTCGCCGGCGTGCCAGCCGGCCGGGCCACCGACCGGTTCGGTGCGCGACGCGTGACCGTCGGCGGACTGCTGGCGATCGCCAGCGGCGCGCTACTGCTTGCGATGCTTCCGGCCACGCTCGGCGTCGCGGGCTACGTCTCGTCCATCGCGATCATGACGTCCGGCTACGGCTTCTTCCAGACGGCCAACAACACCGGCGTGATGGCCGACGTCCCGCCGGCGCGGCGCGGGGTCACGTCCGGACTGCTCAGCCTCTCGCGCAACCTCGGGTTGATCACGGGCGCATCGGTGATGGGCGCGGTGTTCGCGCACGCCTCGGCGAGCGCGCGCGAGGCTGGGGCGACCGCGACGGCCGCCGCGAGCGGCATGCACGCCACGTTCGCGGTCGGGGCGTTGCTCGTGGTCGTGGCGCTCATCATGGCCGCTGGCCGGCAAAGTGCCGCCGGCAACGCTTCACGCACGCCAGCTCCCGCATGACCGCGCGTGCGCACCCGCGTCGCGCGGACCACACACTCTACCGGAGATGCACCATGTCACGCCTCATCGCCACCGTGAACAAGACCGCGCGCTCGTCCCGGCAGGCTCGCCGCGTCGGCCTGCCACTCGCCGTCGTGGCCGCGCTGCTGGCCGGCATCGCCCCCATGGCCCGCGCACAGGGCGCGAGCGACAGCGCGAGCCGCTTCCAAGTCGTGGTGTCGTCGGGCGCGCTCGTGCCCACTGGCGTGCAGCGTGACGCGATCGCGCGCGGGGAGCTGACCACCGCGCAGCTCTCGTACCGCGTGCTGCCCAACATCGCGGTCACCAGCAGCCTCGGCTGGACACGAAGCCGCGATATCGTCACCGTCGGCCAGCCCACGCTCGACGTGTTCACGTATGACGCGGGCGCCGAGCTGCGGGGGCCCAGCTGGACCGCCGGCGAGCATTGGAGCTTCATGCCTTTGCTCGGCGCCGGTGCGGGCGGGCGCAGCTACAGCTACCGCAGCCAATCCACCGAGAGCACGCACAACCTGGCCGGCTACGCCAGCGTGGGTGGGGAAGTGGGCTACCGCCGCGTGCGGCTCCGCCTCGAGGCGCGCGACTACGTGACCGGCTTCAAGGCGCTGGGCGGCGCGGGCGCGAGCGGCACGCGCAACGACGTCGCGCTGCTGGTGGGCCTGCGCATTACGGCGCCCACCAAGTGACCACGCTCGGCGTGAACGGTGCGACGCCCCGGCCGGAGTGGTGGATTCCGGCCGGCCTCATTGCCCTGAGCCTCGTGCCGGCGCTGGCCGGCACGGCCCGCGTGGCCGAGCTGGCCAGCGGGGCGCCCATGAACGCGGACAACGCGCGGTTTGTGGTGCTGCCGGTGCCGGTGGTGCTGCACATTTGCGCGGCGATTCCGTTCAGCATGATCGGCGCGTTCCAGTTCCTGCCGGGTTTCAGGCAGCGTCGCCCCCGCTGGCACAAGGCCGCCGGCAAGGCGCTGGTGGTGCTCGGCCTGGTGGTGGCGATGAGCGGGCTCTGGATGACGCAGTTGTACCCGTGGCCGCCGGGGGATGGCGTGCTGCTGTACCTCGAGCGGCTGGTGGTCGGGACGGGGATGGTGGCGTGCATCGGGCTCGCGCTCGCGGCGCTCGGGCGCCGGGAGTTCGTGGCGCACGGCGAGTGGATGACCCGCGGCTATGCCATTGCGCTCGGCGCGGGGACGCAGGTCCTCACGCACCTGCCGTACCTCCTGCTGGTGGGGAAGCCGGGAGAAGTGGAGCGGGCGGTGATGATGGGGGCAGGGTGGGTGATCAACCTGGCCATTGCCGAGTGGAGCATTCGGGGTGGGACGGCACCGCGGAGGGCGCTGGTCGCGTCCGTCGCGCGGCGCGCCTGACGGCGAGCACGCTGTCCGACGATTGCCCCGCGATCGCCTTTGCGCCCTTCGACCGCAGAAGCGAACCGTGTTGAGGGGCGAAGGTTCATCCCTGACGGCCGGCGTCCTGCAGCGAGCGCATCAAACAAGTTGCGGTCCGCACGCGCAGCGCGCGAGCCGCCTCCCGAGCCGCGCTCGACTGCAGCAACGCTTCGTTAGACGGCGCTCGCGCTTCATGCTTGAGCGGCGGAGTCGGCGCCACCTACTTCTTTGCCGCTATTTCTCCCAACAACCGTACAGTCTCGTCCATGTGACGTGAGGCTTTCCGGCTGTTGTGGTCGATCACGCCGACGGAACTCCACAAGCCGAGGAGCGCAATGCTCACCCAGACTTCAAGGGTGGTGATGTCTCCTAGCTCTCAAATGAGGCCCGTCTCGGCCGGCTCAGGCGTATTCAACAGAACTGCATAACGCGATAAGTGTCGATCACTCCGCAGCATGACACCCCTCTTGCTCTCCGCGGTGATGGATGTGCAAACCCTCCCGGGTCATGTACTTGTATCTCGCTCGGGGCCGCTGAAGTACTGGATTCGGTGGTTCGACCTGATCGGACGCCAGCGTCCAGCGCGACGGTCCTGTCCGTGCCAGCGCGCCGCGTCACGCACCCAACACACGCTCAATCGCCGCGCCCACCCGCCCCACCCCCGGCGCCACCACCCCCATCAACTCCGGATGGTACGGCATCGGCACATCCTCAACAGCCACCCGCTCAACCGGGGCGTCCAGCTCCCAGAAGCACTCCTTCGCCAGTACCGCCGCGATCTCGGCGCCGAACCCAGCCGTCATCGCGTCCTCGTGCACAATGAGCGCGCGTGACGTCTTCCGCACGCTCGCCAGCACCGCTTCCTTGTCCCACGGGAACACGCTCCGCAGGTCGATGACCTCGACCCGCCCCTCGAACTGCGCCGCTGCCTCGATACAGCGATGCACCATCGCGCCCCAAGTCACCAGCGTCAGGTCGGTGCCAGTCGTCAGCACGGAAGCCTTCCCGATCGGCACCACGTAGTCATCCCCCGGCCACTTCGAGCTGCCGTCGCTCGTCATCAGCAGCGAGCGATGCTCGAAGAACACCGTCGGGTTGCGCGAGCGCATCGCCGAGCGCAGCAGCCCCACCGCGTCCGCCGCGTTGGACGGCATCACCACCTGCCACCCGATGGCGTGCGCGTACATCACCTCGTTGCTCACCGAGTGCCACGGGTCCCCCACGTCCTTGCCGAAGCCGCCGGGCATCCGCACCACCATCGGGGAGCAGAAGCGGTTGGCCGTCCGCCAGCGCACGGTGCCCGCGTTGTTGAGCTGCTCCATCGCGGGGTCGGCGTACTTGCGGAACTGGATCTCCGCCACGGGCATCAGCCCCGCGATCCCCATGCCGGCAGCGCGCCCAATAATGCCCTCTTCCGACAACGACGTGTCGAACACGCGCGCGGCGCCGTGCTTCTTCTGCAGCCCTTCCGTCACCAGGTGCACGCCGCCCTTCTTGCCCACGTCCTCGCCGAACACCACGAGGCGCGGGTTGCGCGCGAGCTCCACGTCCAGCGTCCGGCGAATCGCCTCCGCGAAGCGCACCATGGGCCCCTCGGTGGCGGCCACCTCGGTGGACGGCAACGCGGCAAGGACTTCATCCGGTAGGCCGCCCATCGCGATCGTGTCGCCTTCCGCAAACGATTCCTCGAACACGAAACGCGACACCTTCGTCGGATCAGGCTCGGGACGCGCGCGCGCATTGTCCACGCCGGCCGCCACCTCCGCCGTCACCTCGGCGCGCAGCGCGTCCCACTCCTTCGCCGTCATGATGCTCGGCACCAGGACGTCGCGCAGGCTGGGCAGCGGGTCGCGCTGCTCGTCCGCGGCGATCTCGGCCGGCGTGCGATACCCCTTCTGGTTGTCCGGTCCCGAGTGCGACGACAACCGCGGCACGGCGAGGCGCACCAGTGCGGGCCCGTGCCCTGACCGCACGTGCGTCACGCCCTCGCGCAGCAGTCGCGCCGCTTCCTGCGGGTCACAGCCGTCGCCGTCGCGGAGAAACAGGCCGCCAAAGCTCGCGAGGTTTTTCGCGATGTTGCCCCCGGGGGTCTGCATCTCGCCGCTGACCGAGATGCCGAGCCCGTTGTCCTCGATGTAGAAGAGCATCGGGAGCTTGAGCGTCGTGGCCATGGTGAGCGATGCCCAGAATCCATTGGTGGCCACGGAGGCCTCACCGCCGCACGCCACGGCAATCGCTCCTTTCCACGACTCGTCTTTCAGCACCTCGCGGTGGTACTGGATGCTCTGCGCCCAGCCGGCCGTGGGGGTGAACTGCGAACCCACGTCGCCGCTCATGGGGAGCACCACACACCCGCCGCGGTTGGGCCAGTTGCACACCACGCCAATGTCGCGGCCGTCGCTGAAGCCCCCGGCGCGCCCGAGCGGCGAGCCGTGCGCGTCCTCGATGCTCAACCCCAGCGACAGCAACAGCGGCCGGGAGCGATAGTACGCGCCGGCCGCGTCGTGCGGGTGGTCGAGCAGCTGCCCGAGGATGGCCTGCGCCATGTCGTGGCCACGCGCCGAGAACTGGTAGAGCACCTGGTGCTCGCGGGGGACGGTCGCCTTGTGGCGGTTCAGGTCCTCCTCGAGGTCGTCGAGGGCGCGGGAGGCGAGCGTCACGCGGGCGACGCGGCGCCAGTCGAGGGCGGCGTCGGTGGCTTCAGCGACGGCCGCGACATTGGCGTGGTGTGCAACTGGCCCAACCGCGGCGGGTGTGTGGTGCTCCCCATGAGCGGCGACGTGGG
>JANLSF010000291.1:0-2785 GCA_031362285.1 Gemmatimonadota bacterium
CACATATCTCGGCAAGGATCGGCCAGGAGAACAGCCATGAACCCAGCTGACCTGCCATCACTCCTTCAGCGCTTCTTTACTCAGCGCATGCTTGAACAGCAAGGGCTCAGTTCACATACAGTGGCGAGCTACCGAGACACGTTCCGAGTGCTGCTGGGTTTCGCCACACAGAATTTTGGACGCGCACCCTCAAAGCTACTGACGCAAGAGCTCGACGCATCCTTCATTGAGAAATTCCTTCGGCACCTTGAGCAGAACAGGGGCAACTCAGTGCGGACGCGAAATGCACGCTTGGCCGCTGTCCACGCCTTCTTTCGCTTCGTCGCTCTCAGCGAGCCAGCACTTGGTCTTCAGTGCCAGCGCATACTTGCCATTCCTGCGAAACGCTATGAACACGGTCCGGTCGAATTTCTCACCGAGGAAGAGGCCGCAGCCCTCGTGGCAGCTCCTGAAGCAGGAACGTGGATCGGCGCTCGGGATCGAACACTGCTTCTTGTCGCGGTTCAAACTGGCCTGCGCAACAGTGAATTGACTTCACTCAGGCGTCAGGACGTTTCACTCGGCACCGGCGCTCACGTCCGTTGCCTCGGCAAAGGCAGAAAGATGCGATGCACACCACTACGGCCGGACGTCATCGCGATCTTGAAGGAATGGTTACTTCGACAGCCCGGTGCGCCTGAAGATCCTGTATTCCCCAGTTCACGCGGCGGCCATCTCAGCGCTGATGCACTTCAACGGCTCGTGTCGCGCCATGCCGCGACTGCGTGCCAGGCATGCCCCTCGCTCAAGGAGAAATCCGTGACGCCGCACACGCTGAGGCACGCGGCGGCCATGAGCCTGTTACAGCGCGGCGTGGACCTGAGCGTGATAGCTCTTTGGCTCGGTCACGAATCGACGGAAACAACACAAATATATTTGCATGCCGACATGCGACTCAAGGAACGCGCGCTCGCGCACGCCAATGCGAACGGCCTTGCGCCAACTCGATATACGCCTCCCGATCCATTGCTAGCCTTCCTCGAGGACCTCTGATAATGCCGATAAATCAGATGACCAAGAACAAGGACCCTCCCCACAGCTACGCCTTCGCGCAAGTCGGATGCGGCATAATTTTGGAGTCGGCATTATGCGGCTAAACGCGCCTTGCGTCCCGCGGTGGTCGGGCGCAAGAACTTCTACGGTTCGGGCAGCCTCTGGTCCGGACAACTGGCCGCCATGATGTTCAGCGTGCTCATGACCCTGCGCCACTGGCAGATCAATCCGCGCACCTGGCTCAGTGCCTACCTGCAAGCGTGTGCCGAGCACGCGAACCAAGCCCCGCCGCTTAGCCCGTTTGTGCCCTGGACCATGTGTTAGCGCTGGCCAAGAACCGCGACTATTTGCCGCGATTTCGTGATGAGGTTGAATTTCAATCGACGCGCAGGAGTGCTGAATCAGAACGGCGCGTGTTCGTCGTCGAACGGTAGTTGGAGTTGTTTGGGCTGGGTGCGTAGAGGTTTCAGATCGTCACGGCAGGTGCGCTGGATCTGGCTGGCGTATTGAGCCCAAAGCTGATCGTGCAGCTGCTCAAGGAGTTCGAACACGGCGAGCGCCTGCCGGGGGCTCCAGTGCGCGGGCAAGGGGGAGTGATTTTTCGGGGGCGAGCTCAAGATTTCTTGCCGCGTCGCTGCTTGGCGCGCTGCTCGCTGCGCAATTGGGCTTCATGCAGGCGGTAGGACTGACCCTCGATGGGGATGATTTCGGCGTGATGGGTCAGTCGATCCACGAGGGAGACGACGCACGCGGCGTTGGGGAAGACCTCGTGCCACTGAGCGAAAGGGCGATTGGTGGTGATGAGGGTGCTCTTTTTCTCGTACCGGCGGTTGGTCAACTCGAAGAGCAGATCGGCATGGCGGTTGGAGTAGGACAAGTAACCGACCTCATCGATGCACAACAGATCGAAGCGGGCGTAGTGGGCAAGGCGCCGGTTCAAGGCCAAGGCCGAGTCGATGGCGAGCAATTCGCCCAGGAGATGTCCGGCGCTGACGAAGTGAACGCGGTAACCGCGCACCAGGGCGTGGTGCGCGATATTGTGGGCGATGGTGGTTTTACCTACGCCGTTGGGGCCGATGAGGATGAGATTGGTGGCCTCTTGGAGGAACTCCAGTGCCATGAGCTCTTCGATGGCGGCCCGATCGCAGCGCGCGGGCCATTTCCAGTCGAAGTCCGCCAAGGGCTTGAAGGCGCGTAGCCGTGCGCTGGCCACCCGGCGCTCCAGGCTGCGGCGCGCGCGTTCGGATTCCTCCCAGTCGAGCAACTGCGCCACCCAGGGCAGGTGGGCGATCTGGTTCCAGTGGGCGAGCATCCCGTGCAGGCGCAAGGCGCTGGCCCGTTCACGCAGCATCGCTGGGATCGTAGCCGTGGGGGACGTCGGTGGGGGTGGCGAGATCGGTGCCGGCGCGGTGGCGGGTTTGCTCATCGTGGTTCTCCTCGTGCTGGCGCAACTGGTCGTAAGAACTTAGGGCGTGGGCTTGGACGTGCACATCGAGGGCTTGCAGATGTTCGGGGAGGTTCACCACCGCGACGGGCACGCCGCCGGCCTGGCGCTGGAGCGCCAATCGCACGGCGTTCGCGTGCGGCACGTCGCGCGCGAGGGCCTCTTGGACGGCAAGCTCCATCTGATCGGGGCGGTAGTGCTGGGCCAGGCGTCCCAGGGCCGCGGTGATCGAACCCAGGTTGTGGCCGCGAGCGGCTGCCCGGGTGAGGAGTTCACCCGCGCTGGGAATCGCACGCACCAGGACATCGG
>JANLSF010000316.1:0-7867 GCA_031362285.1 Gemmatimonadota bacterium
ATCCTCACCCCCACGCACCACACCTACTTCGACTACTACCAGTCCAAGGACCGCGCACTCGAGCCGCTCGCGATTGGCGGCTTCCTGCCGCTCGACACCGTGTACACCTGGGACCCGATCCCCAAGGCGATCTCGCCGGCACAGCTGGCCCGGATCCTCGGGGTGCAGGGGCAGATCTGGACGGAGTACATCGGCGACGGACGAGCCGTGGAGTACATGGCGTTCCCGCGGCTGTCGGCGCTGGCCGAGGTGGCGTGGACGCCGGCGAGCGGCCGCGACCTGAAGGCGTTCCGGGCGCGGATGGCGGCCCACATGGAGCGGCTCAAGGTGCTGGACGTGAACGCCCGGCCGCTCGACAAGCCGTAGGGCGCCCGGCCAGGTCCGGAACCGGGTCCGGAACCGGGTCCGGCCGGGACGCGGAGGGCCGGTCGGAAGAGTCGGCCGGCCGGGGGGGCTTGCGCGAATCTTCTACACGTGTAATTCTACACCTGTCGAAGTTCTCCAGGAGCCCTGCCCGTGACCAAGAAGAAAACACACCAGCTCACCGAGCTGCAACTCGCCATCCTCCGCCTCCTCTGGACCAACGGGGAGGCCACCGTGGCCGATATCTGGGAAGCGCTGCACGACGAGCGCGGCCTCGCCCAGTCCACCCTCGCCACGCTCCTCTCGCGCCTCGAACGGCGCGGCGTGGTCACGCACCGCACGGTGGCGCGCCAGTTCATCTACAGCGCCCTCATCACCGAGGCCGACGCGCGGCACTCCATGGTGAGCGAGCTGACCGAACGGCTGTTCGAGGGCGACGTCCCGGCCCTCGTGAGCCACCTGCTCGCCGAGCGCGACATGAGCCCGGGCGACCTCACCCGGATTCGCGCCATGCTCGACGACGCGGCCACCAAGCGGAGGAAGACCTCGTGACCTCGACCATCCTCACCAACCTCGCGGCCTGGCTGGCGACCTACGCCATCCACAGCACGCTGCTCATCGCCGCCGTCGCCCTCTTCGTCCGGCTCCGAGCGCCCAACGCCGCCGTGCGCGACTTCGCCTGGAAGCTGGCCCTCGTGGGCGCGATCGCCACCAGCACGATCCAGCAGGCGGGCAACCTGCGGCCGCTCGGGTCGCTGGCCTTCGTTCGCACGGGCTCCAATGAAACGCTCGCGACCGGCGCTGCTGCCACGCTTCCCCAGGGAGCCGTCGCCGATCGCGCGAGCGACATCATCCTCTCCGACGCCGCGCTTCCGGACAAGCGCGTCGCCGGCGCAAAGCCGACGCGCGAGCGCTCCACCGCGGCACCCGGTTCGGCGCCCATCAACTCGCTCGACGCGAACGCTCCCGCGACCGCGGTGCCGAACGCCCTGGTCGCCACCGAGACGTCATCGCCCCTCTCCCGCACCCTCACGATCCTCATGGTCGTGGCCTGGGGCGCGGTCGCGCTTCTCCTCGCCCTCACCTATGTCGCCCGCCGGCTCATGCTCGCCGGCCGCCTCGTCACGCGCCGCACCGTCACCGAGGGGCGCATGCGCACCCTCCTCGACGCGCTGCGCCTCGAGGTCGGATTCGACTCACCGGTCTCACTCACCGCCGCGAGCACGATCGCCAGCCCGGTCGCGCTCGGTCTCGCCGAAATCTGCGTGCCCGAGGCCGCCATCACCGACCTCGACGAAGAACAGCAGCGTGGGCTCCTCGCCCACGAGCTCGCCCATCTCCACCGCCGCGATCCGCTCTGGCTCGACGCGGCGTCGCTCATCGAACGCGTCTTCTTCTTCCAGCCGCTCAACCGGCTGGCCCGGCGCGAACTGCAGAACAACGCCGAATACATCTGCGACGACTGGGCGGCCGCCCACACCGGCTCCGGTGAGCCGTTGGCGCGCTGCCTGGCCCGCGTGGCCGAATGGATCGAAGCGAGCCCGCTCGGCGTGCCGGTGGCCGGCATGGCGGAGCAGCGCTCGCTCCTCGTCACCCGCATCTCCCGACTCCTCGAGGATACCCCTGTGCGCTTCTCGCTCTCCCGCTTGTCCATGATCGCCGCCACCCTGGTGGCCCTGATCGCCGTCGTCGCCGCCGTGCCGGCGGTGCACGCCACCGCTCCCCTGCAGCAGCCCGACAGCGCGAAGCCGTCGCCCACCGCCAGTGAGGCCCGCGGGCCGTCGCGGGGCGGTTCGCGCGGCGAACCGCGCGTCGAGTCGCTGGCCGAGCGCCGGGCTGCGTCGAGTCGCTCCAACGAGGCCAAGGTGGAGTCACTGGCCGAACGCGAGTCGATGGCGCGCCTCACGGGGCACCGCGACGGGCCGCTGGACCGGCTCGAGACGGGTGCCCTGGCCAATCTCCGCCGCAGCGTACGCAGCCAGGTGAGCGCGCTCGGCATGCTCGCCGGCCGCGATTCGGACGTGGTGGAACAGGACCCCGCCGTCGTGACGGCGCTCATCGAGCGCCTCGCCGACGCGAACGCGAGCGTGCGCCGTGCCGCCGCGCAGTCGCTCGGCAACCTGAAGGCTCGGCGTGCGGTCGCGGCATTGACCACCGCGCTCACCGACAAGAACCGCGAAGTGCGCGCGGCCGCAGCCAACGCCCTCGGCAACATCCAGGACCCCAAGAGCATCCCGGCGCTCGTCAAGCTGATGGGCGACGAATCGGCCGAGGTGCGCGAGCACGCGATCAACGCGCTTTCCAACTTCGAAGGCGAGGTGCCCGTGGCGCCGATGATCGCCGCCCTGGGCGACGCGCGCCCCGACATCCGCTCCCGTGCCGCCAACATCCTCGCCAACTCCGGCGACGCGTCGGCGGTGGCGCCGCTCAGCAAGCTGCTCAAGGATCCCGTGGCCGACGTGCGTCGCGAGGCGCTGCAGGCGCTGTCGCGGTTCCGAGACGCGTCGGTGGCGGGCGCCATCTCCGGCGCCCTGGCCGACGAGAACCCCGACGTGCGCGCCTCCGCCCTGCAGGCGCTGCACGAACTGAACGCCACCGTGCCCGAGACCACGCTCCTCAAGGCGCTCGGCGACAACTCGCGCGAGGTGCGGCAGCAGGCGGTGCAGTTCCTGCGCGAGAAGCCGCTCTCCGCGGCCGTGGTGGCGGCGCTGGCCAAGCTCATTGCCGACGACCCGAGTGCCGACGTGAAGGAAGCCGCCGTGGAGACGCTCGGCGAAGCGCGCAGCCCGGCCGCGCGTGACGCCATCAAGGCGGCCCTCAACTCGCCCGATGCGCGCGTGCGGCGCGCCGCGGCCGAGGCGCTGGGGAACCGCCCGTGAACGCGCGTCGCGTGGGACTCATCGCGGGGATCGCCATTGGCGTGGTGCTCACGGCTGGCAGCGCTTTCGCCTGGAGCGCCCAGGGCTTCCACATCCGGGGCGGGTTCGGCGGTGACGACGACAGCCAGCCCGGTCCCGACTCGGCGCGCGTGGCGTCGTTGCTCACCTCGCTCGGTCAGGCCGATCCGCTCGTGTGCGACATGCTGGCCGACCAGATCGGCAACTTCTGGACCGATGCGGGACGCTATGGCATTGGCCGCCTGAGCGATGCCAGTGCGGTGGTACTCGCCGCCAAGGACTCGTTGCACGGTCGCGTGCGCCAGCCCGGCGCCATTGCCCTGCTGTCGAGCTCGCTGCGCTCCACCAATCCGTGCACGCGGCGCGTGGCCGCCAAGTTGCTCGGGCGTTCGGCGGCCACCACGGCCATGCTCTCGGCGTTGCTCGCCGACCCGTCGATCACGGTGCGCGAAGCGGCGGCCTACGCGATTGGCGGCGAAGAGCGCGGCGAGGCGCGCGGACCGCTCGAGCGGCTGGCCCGCGGCCATCGCGGCCCCGATGCCGCCATGGCGGTGTGGGCTCTGGGCGAGTTCGGCGATCCCGTGTCGTTGCCCGTGTTCGTGGCCGCGCTGGCCGAGGGGGACGCGCAGGTGAAGCTCGCCGCGGCAGCGGCGATTGGTGAGCTGCACGACCTCGAGCGAGCGCCGCCGGCGCTCGTGGAAGCGGCGCGCTCGGCCGACGGCCCGCTGCGCCGGATCGCGGCCCGGTCGCTGGCATCGATTGGCGATCCGAACACGGTGGAGACGCTGATGGCGCTCGTGTCCATCGACGACACGCACGTTCGGATGCGCGTGATCGAGGCGCTCGGGCACATCGGCTCGGCCAAGGCGGCGCCGGTGTTGATGAAGGCGTCGCGCGACGCGAACGCCGAGGTGCGGCGCGCGGCGGTGGAGGCCCTGGGCGAAGTGGCGAAGAACGACGGCCCGGACAGCGAGTAGTCCGGGCCGCCCGACAGGTTCACCATCTTGACGGGCGTATATATGCCGTATATACTGCTTTCGTGACGGACGACATCCACGCGCGGCTCGATCGCTGCGAAGGTTTCGACTGGGACGAGGGCAACGCTCCGAAGGTCAAGCGGCGACACGACGTCGAGCCCGGCGAGTGCGAGCAAGCGTTCGTCAGTGAGCCGCTCCTCGTTTCGGCCGATCCGGGGCATTCGCACGCCGAGGAGCGGTGGCGGGCGCTCGGCGGCACCCTCAGCGGCCGTCGGCTCTACCTGGTGTTCACCCTGCGGCGCGACGTGTGGATTCGCGTGCTCGCCGCGCGCGACATGAATCGCAAGGAGCGAGTGATCTATGAGCAAGCCAAAGCGCGCCTTGAAGAAGATCCCGACGTTTAAGTCGGAGGCGGCGGAACGCGAGTTCTGGGCGAGCGCCGATTCGACGGAGTACGTCGACTGGAACCGCGCACGGTTCGTGCGGTTCCCGAAGCTGCGCCCGACCTCGACCGCCATCTCCGTCCGGCTGCCGGAGACGCTGCTGACCGAGCTCAAGCTCCTCGCGAACGAGCAGGACGTGCCGTATCAGAGCCTGCTCAAGCTCTATTTGGCGGAGCGCATCCGTGCCGAACGACGCTTGCATGGTCGGCTGCCGGCAGGTGCGTGACCAGGCGCTGCCGCCGCCGCCCGGACAGCGAGTAGTCCCAAGCCGTCGAACGCCGACTACCGGCTGAGCGTCACCCGCTGGCCGTTCGGCGCCACGAGGGCCATGCGCCCCGTGGCGCCTTCGCGTTCGAGGCGCGTGGTGGGATCCGGCGGGCCCCCCGACATGTCCACTCGTTCGAAGTTGCCACCGGCTACGGGGACGAACATCATCGCGCCGAGCGGCCGCGCGAGGCGATCGCGGAGCGCCCCGGCTGGGCCCCAGATGAGCACGTTGGAGACCACCGCGCGCTCGTAGTCCAAGCGCACCGTGGCCACCGTCATCCCTCCCTGCCGCGGCACGGCGCCGAGCAGGGAGACGGACTTGAGGGCGCCAAGGCGCTCGGTGCGATCGGCGGCCAGGTTCTTGACCTGCCGCGTGAGGTCGGCGAGCGGCTCTTGGTCCCCGAGCGCGTCGAACAGTGGCTTGGCGTCGCCCTTGGACATGGCCTGCACGATGGCGAGCGACTTGAGTCCCTGTGCGCGGCCGGCGGCGGTCTGCGTGGTGTCGCCCTTGGTGAGCATGAGCCAGGTGGTGGGGCCGCCGGCGCGGACCATGAGGCGCCCGTCGGTTGCCTCGACGTCGAACCCTTCGCCCGACGGCGTGCGAAAGCGACCGGCGAGGGCGGCGAGCGCCTTGGGCTCAACGGCCACCACCACGGGGGGGAGCTTCACCTCGCCACCGAACACGAGGCGTTCCACGTCGTCGATCACCGGCGATGCCTTGAGCTCGGCCACGCTCGAGGTGAGGAAGATCGTGATCCCCTCGTCGATGAACCGCCTGAACTCGGCCACGAAGATGCCGTTGCCACCGTTGTGCTCGACCACGCGCGTGTTGCGCGCGCTCGGATGCACGGCCCAGCCGTAGGCGTACCTGGACCGTCCCTGCGGCCCTTCATTCACGTAGCCCGTCATCCACTTGCGGCGCGACGAGTCGGTGAGGACCAGCTTGGTGCTGGCCACCTGCTCCCAGCGGGCCATGTCGGCCAGCGTGGTCTGCAGGCCGCCATTGCCGCGCAGCGCCCAGAAGGGCGCGCCCTTCACCTTGAGGCGGTCCGGGATCGTGCCCCAGTCGCGCCCGTCCTGGTAGCCGTGCGAGATGCGCGCCGCAGGCCAGTTGGGGCGGAGGTAGCCCGTTTCCGTCATGCCCGCTGGAGCGAGGACCAGCTCGGTGAGCGCGGCCTCGAACTCCTTGCCCGTGACCATCTCGATGATGGCGGCGAGCATGGAGTAGCCGGCGTTCGAGTACTCGTGCTCGGTGCCCGGGGGCGACATGAGCGGGCCGTCGAGCATGCGCTGCATGTATTCGGTGCGCGTGTTCGGCACGTAGTCGCCGGGGGCGTAGTCGGACTCGAAGCCGGCGGTGTGGGTGAGCAACTGGTGGAGCGTGATGGCGCGCTTGGGCCCTGCGGCGGCGGGGAACCAGCGGGCAATGGAGTCGGTGGTGCGGAGCTTGCCGAGTTCCTCGAGGCGGAGGATGGCGGCGGCGGTGAACTGCTTGGTGATGGAGCCCAGGTTCCAGGTGGTGCGCGCGTCGGCCTTGATCCCCTGCTCGCGGTTGGCGAATCCCACGGCGCGTTCGACCACCGGCTTGCCGTCGCGGAGGACGAGCACGGCGCCGGAATAGCCGAGGCCGGCCAGGCGGTCCATGTAGGCGCCGACGCGGGCGCGGATGGCGGAGTCGGGGAGGGGGGCCCGAGTCTCGAGTCGCGGGGCGCGCGCGGGGGTGGTTGGCGCGGCGGCGAGGGCGATGGCGAGCAGGGCGGAGATGGACGAAGACAGGGTCATCGGCGACCGGACTGCGGTTGAGGAAGGGCTGGGCGATCGGGGATGACGTTCGACCCCCCGTGGGTGGGGACCGTTGCCGGCTGCCCCAAGGCTACCCGAAAGTCCCGCCCGGCGAGCCGGAAGGCCCCGGCCGACTCATCCGGGGCCCCTCGCGGCAGGCACCCAGGGGAGCCCGGCCCCGTTGAGGGAGGGTGGGGTCGGCACCCGGTCCCGCCCCCTGCTTGACACGCCCGCCCGGGCAGGCGATACTTTGTTCGCCTGCCGAACAAAGAGCGACTCTCCGATCCTGGCGAGGTCCGCTCCGCCTGCCCGTCACCGCACCGGAGTGATCGTATGCGTCCGCGCTCCCGCTCGCTTGTCCTGCTGCCCGTCGCGGCGATCCTCCTGACCGTCGCCTGTGAACGGTCCACCACCGGACTGGCGCCCGCCACCTTCCCCACCGATGCGGTGGTGTTCACGGACAACTTCGCCGCCGGGCTCGGCTTCATGGCCTTCGGCGGCTCCAAGCTCGACGCGCTCTCCATAGACCAGACGGTGAAGCGCACCGGCACCGCCTCGCTCAAGTTCACGATCCCCGCCCCCGGCGATCCGTCCGGCGGCTACGCGGGCGGCGCCTTCGTCGCCGGCGTCGGCCGCGACCTGAGCGGCTACAATGCCCTCACCTTCTGGGTGCGCTCGAGCATCCCGGCGAGCCTCAACACGGTCGGCTTCGGCAACGACAACACCGGCACCTCCCAGTACACGGTCGAGCGCTCGGCCGTCCCGGTCACGCCGGCGTGGACCAAGGTCGTCATCCCCATTCCGCTCGCGTCGAAGCTGACGCGGGAGCGCGGCCTGCTCTACCTGGCCGAAGGGCCGGAGAACAACGCCGGCTACGACCTCTGGATCGACGACGTCAAGTTCGAGAACCTGCCCACCATCTCGAACATCCGTCCCGCGTTCGCCTCGGCCACGATCAGCCAGGAAACCGGCAGTGCGCAGCCGCTCGGCGGCACCACGGTGACCTCGGCCGTGGGCGGCGTCGACGTCACGGTCAGCGCGTCCCCGAACTACTTCACCTTCCTCTCGTCGAACGCGGCGGTGGCCACGATCGCCGGGGCCAGCGCCTCCGTGATCGGCACCGGCACCACGAACATCA
>JANLSF010000327.1:0-4720 GCA_031362285.1 Gemmatimonadota bacterium
CGTGGCGCGCGCAACTCGCGGGGGTGACGCCCACGCCGGCCACGGCCGCCCACGCACTCGATCTCGACAACTTTTCGTGGACCGAGTTCCCCCAGTTCACCAGCGACACCACCTTGGTCGCGCTGCGGCGTGGCATCGACCTGCTCTACGGGTTCGTGGACATCAAGGTGGGCGACAGCGGCACCTTCGGCGAGGTGACGTTCACGCCGGCCCCGTACCAGTTCGGGGTGCCGCACTCCGCGGGCGGCGGACGACTCGCGTATGCGGAGACGGTGTACGACCCGCGCTGGGGGCAGCAGCAGTGGTCGGTGGTCCGCGTGCGCGAACTGGCGACCGGCCGCGACTGGGTGCTCGGCGACCACCCGCGGTGGTTCGCACCGGCCCTCTCGCCCGACGGTGCCCGGGTGGCCGTGGTGGAGCAGGGGACCGACGGCACGGTGAGCCTGCTCGTCATCGATGCCCGGACCGGCGCTGAACAGTGGCGCGCGGCCAGTCCGGGCAACGCGCTCGTGCAACTGCCGCGCTGGGCGCCGGACGGCCGGCACCTGGTGTTCACGCGGACCACGCGTGGCACGGGGCGCGCGATCATCTGGCTCGACCTCGAGTCGCGAGCCGAACGGGTGCTTGTGGGTCCGACGACGGTCAACGTGCAGGCGCCGGTCACCGATGGGCGCATGGTCTACTTCGTGTCGCCGCGATCGGGGGTCGACAACGTGTTCGCCGTGTCGGTGGCCGACGGACGGAGCTGGCAGGTGACGTCGCGCCCGCACGGGGCGATGATGCCGGCCGTCTCGCCCAACGGGGCGACGCTCGCCTTCGCCGAGATGACGGGGGATGGCGAGCGCGTCATGACGATGGCGTTGGACACGACGCAGTGGGTGCCGCTCGACCGCGCGATCGTGCGCCCGCTCGGATGGGCCGAGGGGCTGACGGCGCGGCTCGGCCCGGCGCCCGTGGTGGATTCGACGCCGCAGGCGCCGTTCCCCACGGAGTCGTACCGCGCGTGGCAGCACCTGCTCAACGTGTACGGGCTGACCGCCTCGGTCTCGCCGTTCAGCCCGGTTGCGCGGCTGTCGCTGGTCTCGCGCGACCTGCTCGGCACCACGTCCATGGCCGTCGGCGTGCGGGCCAACACCAACGAGCGCACGGTGGACGTCGGTGGCTCGATCACGTACGCCGGGTGGTGGCCGGTGCTGCAAGCCTCGCTCTTCCGCAACCAGCGACAGAGCAGCTACCTGTATCGCGACTCCGTCGGCGGTCCGGTCAAGGAAGCCTCGTATCGCTGGACGGAACTCGATGCGTCACTTGGCGTTCGGCTGCCGCTCAACCTCACGTCGGGGCTCTACAACACCTTTCTCGAAGTCGGCGGCACGCTCACGGCCCGCCGCACCACCGACCAGCCGATCCGCTTCCTGAGCCTGACGAGCGGCGAGCGGCTGCTGTCGCGGGGCACCTTCCTCCCCGTGACGTGGTACCTGAGCGCCGGTCGCGGCTACGCCACCTATCGCGACCTGCAGCCCGTGTGGGGCCAGTATGCGCTGGTGGTCTACGAGCACACGCCGTTCACGCGGAGCGTGAACCGGGGCGCGCTGCTCTCGGGCCGCGGCTTCCTGTACTTCCCCGGCTTCGCCCGGCATCACGGGATCCTGCTCGAGGGCGGCTACGAGCGGCAATGGGCGAGCAACTACTACTTCTCGTCGCAGATGGTCTTCCCGCGGGGGTACGACGCGGTGTCGTTCGACCGGTTCACGAAGATGAGCGTGAACTACGCCTTCCCGCTCGACTATCCCGACGTCCATTGGTTCCGGGTGGTGCAGATCCAGCGCGTGCGGGGCAACTTCTTTCACGACGTGGGGCTTGGCGAGGTGCTGCCGACGGTCGCCTTCCCGTCGACGCGGCCCGCCTCGTTCAACTACACCTCGAGTGGCATCGAGCTCATGGCCGACACCTGGTGGTGGCAGTTTCCCACCCCGGTTGGACTCGGCATCCGGACCGCCTACCAGCACGAGCTCAAGCTGCTGCGCACGGCGTTCATCGTGCAGATCAAGTTGTGAGCGCGTTGCCGCCGGACGCGCCACTCTGGGCGCCGAGCGCGGCGCAGATCGCGCGAGCCCAGGTCACCGCGTTCGCGCGCACGGTGGCGGCGGATCCGGCCACGGGCGCCCCGGCCGACGTGGCGCACGACCACGCCGCGCTCTGGCGCTGGTCGGTGGCGCAGCCGGAGCGCTTCTGGCCGGCGGTGTGGCGCTGGTGCGCCGTGGTCGCCGAACCGGGCCCCGGACCCGACCCATGGAACGCAGTGGTGCAGGGACTGGAGCGGATGGCGCCGCCCGACGCGGCGAACGGCCCGCGCTGGTTTGTCGGCAGCCGGCTCAACTTCGCGGAGAACGTGATGTGTCACCGCGGAAGTGCTGATGCCATAGTGAGTTGGGATGAGACTGGTCGGCGCTCCATACTTTCGCGAAATGCCCTGATTGGCGAGGCGGCGCGCTTCGCCGAGGCGCTCCGCGCCATGGGTGTGAAGCCCGGGGATCGCGTGGCCGGCTTCCTTCCGAACATTCCTCAGGCCGTGGTCGCCATGCTCGGCGCGGCCAGCGTGGGCGCGGTCTGGAGTTCCTGCTCTCCCGACTTTGGCGCCAAGGGGGTGCTCGACCGGTTTGGCCAGATCGCGCCCAGGGTACTGGTCGTGGCCGACGGGTACCGGTACGCCGGCAAGGTGATCGACTGCCGCCCTCGCGTGCGCGAGATCGTGGAGGCGCTACCGGCGCTCGAGCGGGTCGTCGTGGTACCCTGGCTGGCCCTCGGAGCGCTCGACGGCGTGGGGCAGGCCGTCTCGTGGGAGGGGTTCCTCGGGTCCGCCGAGCCCGCCACCGCCGAGCCGTTCGCGCGGCTGCCGTTCGACCATCCGCTGTACGTGATGTACTCGAGCGGGACCACCGGGCTCCCCAAGTGCATGGTGCATGGGGCGGGGGGGACCCTGCTGCAGCATCTCAAGGAACATGTGCTGCATGGCGACCTCCGCGAGGGGGACCGGATCTTCTATTTCACGACCTGTGGCTGGATGATGTGGAACTGGCTGGTGAGCGCGCTCGCCGTGGGCGCCACCGTGGTGCTCTACGACGGCGCGCCGATGGCCCCCGACCCGGCCGTGCTGTGGAGGATGGCCGAGGCGGAGCGGCTCACGGTGTTCGGCACCAGCGCCAAGTACCTGGCGCTGCTGGAGAAGGAGGGGGTGAAGCCGCGGGAGCGGTTCGACCTGGGGCCCCTCGAGGTGGTGCTGTCGACCGGGAGCCCGCTGGCGAGCCACTCCTACGACTTCGTGGATCGGCACATCAAGCCGGGGGTGCGGCTCTCGTCGATCTCGGGGGGCACGGACCTGATTTCGTGCTTCGCGCTGGGGAGCCCGGTGCTGCCGGTGTGGCGCGGCGAGTTGCAGACGCGCGGGCTGGGCATGGCGGTGGACGTCTGGACCGATGCGGGTCAGCCGGCCCCGCGCGGCGAACTCGGCGAACTGGTGTGCACCCGGCCCTTCCCGAGCATGCCGGTGGCATTCTGGAACGATGCCGATGGTGCCAAGTACCGGGCGGCGTACTTCGAGACCTTTCCGAACTGCTGGCGCCATGGCGACTGGGCGGCGATCACCTCGCACGATGGGCTGGTGATCCATGGGCGCAGCGACGCCACGCTCAACCCGGGGGGCGTGCGCATCGGCACGGCCGAGATCTACCGGCAAGTGGAGCAGCTGGCCGAGGTGGTGGAGAGCCTCGTGGTGGGGCAGGACGTGGTGAACGGCCCGGACGTGGACACGCGCGTGGTGCTGTTCGTGCGGCTGCGCGATGGGGTCGCGCTCGACGAGGCGCTGCAGGGGCGCATCCGGGCGCAGATCCGCGCCAACACCAGTCCGCACCATGTGCCCAGGGTGATCGTGGCGGTGGCCGACATCCCGCGCACGATCTCCGGCAAGATCACCGAGCTGGCGGTGCGTGAGGTGATTCACGGGCGGCCGGTGAAGAACGCGGATGCGCTGGCGAATCCCGAGGCGCTGGAGCTGTTCCGTGGGCTGCCGGAGCTCTCGTCGTGAGTTGAGAGAGGGAAGGGTGGGCGGCCGAGACGGCAACGGCAACTTCAACCGCTCTACCACGGAGACACGGAGGCACGGAGAAGGGCGAGAACGGCAAGGTCTTCTTCTGCTGCTTCTTCTTCTTCCTTTCGGGTCGGCCTGTGGGTGGGCATCGGCGCGCCGGTCCGTGTCTGGAGCCTCGCAGACGCGGTTGCCAGCCTCGCAGTCCTCTGTGCCTCTGCGCCTCAGTGGTGAATGCCTCCCGGGGCACATCCCCGGCGCACCCCCAGCGGCTCCTCCGCCTCCCGGAGGACGACGTATATTGGAGCCATGTCTCCCCGGGTCCCGGTCCTGATCGCGCCTGACGGCGTCATTGGCGTGGAGTGGTCACGCTGGTGGACGTCCGCGCGCACGGGTGCCCGCGGCGACTGACGGAGTGCCCCGGCCCGGGGCCCCACGTGGGGCACGGGCCGGTGTCGCGTTGCACCGGACATGCCGCCCGCTCCGGGCCCCCGGTCTCACCCGTCACCCCAGGCCCGCCCCGGGCCACCAGAGGGTCTCCCCATGGCCACCAGCACCGCCCCCGTGTCGGCCCAGCCGCACGACACCTTCCCGATCAACGGCACCGACTACATCGAGTTCTGGGTCGGCAACGCCAAG
>JANLSF010000343.1:0-1823 GCA_031362285.1 Gemmatimonadota bacterium
TGCCCGATCCCGACAGGCCCGTGATGACGGTCAGCCGGTCCCGGGGGATGGTCACGTCGATATTGCGGAGGTTGTGCTCCCGTGCTCCGCGGACAATCAGCGCATCTTCGGCCATAGCCTGCGTAACCTGCTCAGTGGCGAGGCATGGGACAAGTCGGCCCCTTTGGCGCGGTGTGCACGTCGCTATCTTTCCGGCGTGAACGGCCCACCGAGCCGCGCTTTCAACTTCCCCATGCCCGACACTGCCGCGCCGGTGGTCCCGACCACGCGTGGCACGAACGGCGGCGCGCGTCCGCTCTTCGCCCAACCGCACGACGGCGACGTCGTCGGGCGCGAGGCCAGCGCGTGAGGCGGCGCTCGCGGTACCGCAAGCACATGCTGGAGCATGGCGCGGGCCCGTCGGTGCCAGAGCGCGCGACGAGCGGGTCGAGCGACGGGGCCCCGGAGCACGAGGCGGATCCGCAGGCGATGCAGGGTGAGTTCGACATGAACGGCGGAGCGAGCGCGTCGCCGGTGGTCGTGACCGGGGATGGGTCCTTCATTCAGGTGGTGGACATGGTCGATGTCGCCGAGACGCCGGAAGCCGGGGAGGAGGCGCACGCGCCTGACGCCGCTCCGGTGCCCGCGAGCGAACCGGCGGCGGACGAGGAGGCACTCGCCGTCACCCCGAGCCTGGCCGGATTTTCCACCGCGGAACTCGAGCTGCCGCCCCCGGCGCCTCCCACCCCGGAGGAGCGGCTCTACATCGAGGCGCGCGATGCGACGCGGCGCGGCGACCTGACCGGGGCCCGGCGCGTGTACGCGACGCTGCTCGCGCTCGCCCCGCAGCACGTGCGCGCGCACAACAACCTCGCGCTGCTGCTCGCGGAGCAGGGCGACGTCGAGATGGCGCTCAAGTCGTTCCAGCGCGCGCTCGACGTCGCTCCGGAGGACCCGGAGTTGCTCGCCAACCGGGCGTCGGTGCTGTCGGCGGCGCACCGGTATGATCTCGCCGACGCCGACCTCCGGAAGGCGATGCGGCTCGCCCCCGATCACGTGGAGACGCTCGTGCAGTTCGCCCTCGTGCGGAGCCGGCGCGCGCTCTGGCGCGAGGCGCTGGAGCCGCTGCGCCGCGCCCTCGCGCTCGAGCCCACGCACGCCGCCGCGTGGTATCACCTGGGTGAGGCGGCCAACCAGGCGGGCCAGCTGAGCGAGTCGGTCGAGGCGTTCCGCCAGGCGATTGCCCATGCCCCCGGCATGTGGCGCGCACAGAAGGGGCTCGGCAACGTGCTCGACCGGTTGGGCCGCGTCGAGGAAGCCGCGCTGGCCCACCGCGCGGCGCGCGCGGTGCAGGCCGCGGGACGCGAGGCGCGGTCGTGAGCCGACGAGGCCTGGCCGCCGTCGCGATCCTGGCGGCGTGGGCGGGCGGCATGGGCCTGCTCGCCCGCCGCGAGTTGTTCAAGGGGAGCGGCCAGCGGCTGGCCGAACTCGCCCTGCGGATGAGTCCCGAGACGTTCTACTACATCGTGGAGCAGAACGGGGAGCAGGTGGGCTTCGCCAGCTCGGCGATCGACACCACCGGCCGGGGCTTCGTGCTGCGCGATGCCTTCTCCGCGGACCTGCCGATCGGCGGCCAGCTGCATCGGGCGACCGCGCAGTCGGAAGTGCGGCTCACGCGGGGCATGGCGCTCGTGGGCTTCGCGGTGCAGTTCAGCGCCGACTCGTCGCCAATCATGGTCCAGGGGACCACCGAGGGTGACTCGGTGATCCGCTACGTGGTGACCAGCGCGCTCTCGCCGGCCGACACGCAGCGCCTGGCGGTGAAGGGGCCGGTGCTGCTCCCC
>JANLSF010000345.1:0-7640 GCA_031362285.1 Gemmatimonadota bacterium
ACGCGCGCGCCGCGGCTGCGGAGACCTGCACGGTGTCGCCGTTGAGCAGCACGGCGGCCGCCAGCGTCTGGCGCAGGGGCCCGGGCGCCGTGCGCGTCCAGTCCGCCAACCATCGCGCCACGCGCACGGGATGCCGGAGCCGGGCATCGCCGTCGGCCGTGTCACGCGCGCGGGCCCGTTCGGCGGTGTCGCGCGCGGCGCGCACCTGGCGTTCGAGCGCGGCGAGCGGCGTGGTGCGTGACGCCGGAACGGCCTGCGCGCCCAGCACCGATGCGCTCACCGTCACCGCGCACGCGATGGTCCACCACCGTCGTGCGTCCAGCGCGACCACCATCGCTACCGCGTGACCGTCGCCGCTGTCGGAAGCCGGCTGAGTGCACCCAACAGGATGGACGGTGTCAGCACTTCCGGCAGCACCACGCCGGGCTTGGTCACGTCGGCGGGATACAGCACGTAGAGCGGGATGCCGCTGCGGCCGAAGCTCGCCACCGCCGTGCCGATGGTGGAGTCGCGCGTCGTCCAGTCGGCGCGCACGAGCGCCACGCGGCCGTCGCCGAGCCGCTGCTTCACCTCGGCATCGGCAAAGGTCACGCGCTCGTTCACCTTGCAGGTGAGGCACCAGTCGGCCGTGAAGTCGAGGAACACGGGCCGCCCCGCCGCCCGGAGCGACGCCACCTGCGCCTCGCTCCACGGCGACCAGGTGAGGCCGTACCGGTCGGTGAACGGCGCGGAGGGCTTCGAGGCGAGCGCCGGCGTCACGCGCGCCCCCTGCGTCACGAACACCACCGCGAGCGCCGCTGCCGCTGCCGTCATGGCCCAGCGGACATGCTTCGTGCGGTCGTTGGGCGCCAGGTCGGCCTGCTCGAGCGCCTTGGTCGCGCCGAACGCCGCCAGTGCACCCACGGCCAGCCACACGAGCCCCACGTCGCTGGTCTGCCGCCAGAACACCCAGCCGAGCCAGGCAACGGTGAAGAAGAGCGGCACGGCCATGGCGCGCTTCAAGGTCTGCATCCACGCGCCGGGGCGCGGCAGGCGGTGCATGAGCGCCGGCACGAACGGCAGCACCACGTACGGGAGGGCAAGGCCGGCGCCGAGCGCCGTGAACACCAGGAAGCTCTCGGCGGCCGGTCGCAGCACCGCGTAGGCGAGCGCGGCCCCCATCAAGGGCGCGGTACAGGGCGTGGCCACGACTACGGCCAGCACGCCGTTGGCCAGCGAGCCCCAGTAGTCGTTGCGGCGCCCCTCGAGCGCGCCGAGGCGCGTCATGCCGAGGCCGATCTCCACGGCGCCCACGAGGGAGAGCGAGAGCACGAACAGCACGACGACCATGGCACCGACGAAGATCGGCGACTGCATCTGGAAGCCCCAGCCGAGCGAGGCGCCCCCCGCGCGCAGCGCCAGCAGGATCCCGGCGAGCACCCAGAAGCTCAGGATCACGCCCAGGCCGAACACCAGGCCGTGCTTCTGCGCGGCGCGATCATCCTCGCCGGCCATCTCCGCGAAGCCCATGACCTTGATCGCGAGCACGGGGAAGACGCACGGCATGACGTTGAGCAGGAGACCGCCAAGGAGCGCCAGGAGAATCGCGCCACCGAGCGACGCGATCCCCGTGTCGCCGACCGCGCTGGCCGTGGCGGAGGCGACGGCCCCGCCGGCGGTTCCGCCCGTCGCCGACGTGGAGGCAGCGCCGACGGATGAGCTCCCCGCCGCTCCGCTCGCGGGCGACACGGCGGCCACGGCGACGCCGGGCACCGGCATGCTCACACTGAAAGCGCGCGGCCCGGCGGGCCACCCGCCCTCGCGCACGAACAGTCCCGAGACCTCGTTCGACGGCGCTTCGCCATCCTGGCGGGCCAGCACGAGGGTGAGCGCGCCGTTTCTCACCGTGGGCTTCTGCGGCGCGCCGTGCGTGAAGTGGAAGAGCGCGTCGGGCGTGGCGGGATAGAACACCACCGCGCGCGCGTTCAGGCGCGTGCCCTTGGGTGGCGTGAGGGTGACTTCGTAGCCGGTGGCCGTGTTGCGGGCGCGCGCCGTCCATCCGGCGGCGATCCCCGGCGGGGTCGCGGCGCGCGCGGCGGAAATGCGCGAGCCCCACATCGCGTCGGCGGTGGGGGCGGCGGCCAGCGGCACGTCGAGCGCGAGTTCCGCCGAGCCGGGGATGCACACCTTGTCGCAGGCGATCCAGCTGGCCTTGCCGCGAAGCGCGATCAGGCTCCCGGCGGGACGCATGCCCGGGTCGATGCGGAGCGGCAGCACCACCTCGTCCTCGTAGGCGAACGACACGAGCCCCGACGCTTCGAGGCGTTTGGGCTCGGGCCAGTGGACCGAGTCGGCGGTCACCCCCGGCGGGAGCTTCCAGTCGATGTGCGTGGGGCCGCCCGCGTCCCCGGCCGTACGCCAGTAGGTGTGCCAGCGCGGCTCCATCCGCATGTGCAGCGCCACCCAGAACGGCTCGCCCGCCTTGGCCACCGACACCGCGCCCACGAGCGCAACCTTGGTGTGCGAATCGGGGGTCCAGCGGGCCCCCTGCGCTCGCGCGGACGGCGCGGCGCCAAGGGCAAGCACGGCGAGGGCGAGGGCGGAGTGGCGGACGGAGCGTTGCATGATACGGAAGCTTAGCCAAGCGGCAGCCGTGCCGTTCCCGCCACGCGCGCGCCGCCCCGGGGTTGGCTACCTTTTGGCCGACGCTTCTCCCGACCCATCCCGTGAATTTCATCGAACGGTTTCAAGCCACGCTCACGCAGCTGGCCGACTTCCTCCCCTCGCTGGGCGGGGCGGCCCTGGTGCTGTTCGGGGGCTTCATCGCGGCCCGCCTCTCGTCGCGCCTGCTCGGAACCTTGCTCCGGACGCTCAAGTTCAACGAGCTGCTGAAGCGCAGCGGCGTGGGCGCCTCGATGGACCGCGCCGGCCACCACTTCGTGCCGAGCCGCATCGTCGCGAATCTCGTGTTCTGGCTGCTGATGTTCGCGGTCATCCTGTTCGCCGCGCAGTTGCTCGGGCTCGAGTCGCTGACCACCGTCATCAACGAGCTGGTGGGCTACGTGCCCAGCGTGATCGCCGCCGTGGCCATCATCATCGTCGGCATCGTGCTGGGCGCCTTCGTGAGCGGGCTGATCATCGCCAGCACCGGCGGCATGGAGGGCCGGGCGACGCTCGCGCGCCTCGGCCGGGCGGGCGTCATCGTGCTGTCGGTGTTCATGGCGCTCGAGGCGCTGGGGATCGCTACCGACATCGTGACGCTGGCCTTCAGCATCATCTTCGGCGCGGTGGCGCTCGCGGCGGCGTTGGCCTTCGGGCTCGGCAACCGCGACTTGGCCGGCGAGGTCACGCGCGCCTGGTACGAGCGCTACCGCCGGGAGCGCGAGGCGCTGGCCGTCGAGGCGCAGTTGTCGCTGTTGGAAGAGGAACGGGAAGACTTGCCGCCGTCGATGCGTGGCCCGGGGTATGTCCCCCGGCGGCGCTCGACCGATCAGCCAGCGCCGGCGACGGACGCGAAGCCGCAGGTGCCGGACCGCTCGTGAGCGAAGACGCCCCAGCGCTCGATCCCGAGGCGGAGGCGCGCCGAGCGGCACGGGCGTACTGGCCGGTGCGCATGGTGCGGCGTGGGGATGCGGACGAAGAGGGCGACCGCGACTACCTGCTGTACTCGCCGTCCGAGCGAATCGGAATGATCTGGTTGCTGACGTGTCGTGCTTGGGCGTTCCTGTCACCGGTGGACCATGCCGCCAGACTTTCTCGAACTGCTGAGCGCCTTTCTCGACGCGGGCGTTGACTTCCTGCTCGTCGGCGGGCACGCGGTGGGCGCCCACGGCCTCCCGCGCGCGACCGACGACCTCGACGTCTGGGTGCGGCCGACGTCGGACAATGCGGCACGCGTCTTCGCCGCGCTCGCCAGATTTGGCGCCCCCCTGCGCGACGTGTCGCCTGCGGACTTCGCGAAGGACGACACGATTTACCAGATCGGCGTGCCGCCGCTCCGGGTGGATGTCCTCACGGGAATCGAGGGCGTGCGCTTCGACACCGCGTGGCCGCGCCGCACGATGGTCGCTGTGGGGCGACTCAGCGTTCCTGTCATCGGACGCGATGACCTTCTGACCAACAAGCGGGCCGCCGGACGACCGCAGGACCTGGCCGACGTTGCCCGCCTCGAGTCCATGGCGAGAATTTTACCCCCGAACAAAGACCGATAGTACCAGGCGCCCTGCCGACCCCCATGCCCCACCCATAAGCCGATACACGGCAAGCGGTTAGGGTGGTGCACAGCGGGTACAATTGACGCCGCGGATTCGCTATATTTCGGGGTTCCGTTCCCGCGCTCCGCCCCCCATGCCCGACGCCTCATGACCGCGCCGAACAACCGCGAACGCATCCTGCCGCGCCTGATCGACGACGAGATCAAGGAATCGTTCATCAACTACTCGATGAGCGTGATCGTCTCGCGCGCCCTGCCCGACGTGCGCGATGGGTTGAAGCCGGTGCACCGCCGCGTGTTGTACGCGATGAACGAACTGGGCCTCGTGCCGGGGCGCGGCTACAAGAAGAGCGCGACGGTGGTGGGCGACGTGCTCGGCAAGTACCACCCGCACGGCGACTCGAGCGTGTACGACGCGCTCGTGCGCATGGTGCAGGAGTTCTCGCTGCGCCACCCGCTCGTGGACGGGCAGGGGAACTTCGGCTCGATCGAGGGCGACCGCGCGGCGGCCTACCGGTACACCGAGGCGCGCCTCACGGCGATCGCGATGGAGCTGCTGTCCGACATCGACAAGGAGACCGTCGATTTCGTCCCCAACTACGACGACCGCCTCGAGGAGCCGAGCGTCCTGCCGGCCGGGGTGCCCAACCTCCTCGTCAACGGCTCGAGCGGCATTGCCGTGGGCATGGCCACCAACATCCCGCCGCACAACCTGCGCGAGGTGGTGGCGGCGACGATCGCGCTGATCGACGACCCCGACCTCACGGTCGAGGACCTGCTCACGCACATCAAGGGACCCGACTTCCCCACGGGCGGCTACATCGTCGGCCGCCAGGGGATCGCCGACTACTGTCGCACCGGGCGCGGCAAGATCACGATCCGCGCGCGCGCGGTGATCGAGGAGCGGGAGGGCGGCACCGGCCGGTCGCAGATCGTCATCACCGAGATCCCGTACCAGGTCAACAGCGCCAAGCTGCTCGAGGACGTGGCCCAGCTGGTGCGCGACAAGAAGCTCGAGGGCATCTCCGATCTCCGGAACGAGTCCGACCGCGACGGCATGCGGATGGTGATCGAGCTCAAGCGGGACGCGATCCCGCGCGTGGTGCTGCAGAACCTGTACAAGCACACGCAGATGCAGACCACCTTCGGCGTGATCATGCTGGCCCTCGTGCCCGACCCGCTCACGCGGCGGCTCGTGCCGAAGGAGCTGGGGATCCGCGACGTGCTCGGGCACTACATCGCCCACCGGCACGAGGTGATCACGCGCCGGGCCGAGTTCGAGCTCCGGAAGGCGAGGGAGCGCGAGCACATCCTCGAGGGGCTCAAGATCGCCGTCGACAACATCGACGAAGTGATCAAGGTCATCCGGGCGGCCGACGACACGCCGTCGGCGAGCAGCGAGCTGCAGCGGCGCTTCACGCTGAGCGAGCTGCAGGCCGAGGCGATCCTCAACATGCGCCTCGCCAAGCTCACCGGGCTCGAGCGCGAGAAGCTCGAGGCGGAGCTGGGCGAGGTGCGGGCCACGATCAAGGCGCTGCAGGCGCTCCTCGGGTCGAAGGCCGAGCGCATGGAGGTCATGAAGCGGGAGCTGCTGGAGGTGTCGGCCTCGTACGGCGACGCGCGGCGTTCCGAGATCACCGGCGACTCCGGCGACATCGACCCCGAGTCGCTGATCGCCAACGAGCAGATGGTCGTCACGATCTCGCACTCGGGATACATCAAGCGCACGTCCATGAGCACCTACCGCCAGCAGCGCCGGGGCGGGAAGGGCGTGGCGGGCGGGGAGCTCAAGGACGAGGACTTCATCGAGCACCTCTTCGTGGCGTCCACCCACGACTACATCCTCATCTTCACCGAGGACGGGCGCTGCTTCTGGCTCAAGGTCTACGAGGTGCCGCAGGGCGGCCGGGCGACCAAGGGAAAGCCGATCGTCAACCTGATCAACACCAGCCCCGAGACGCAGATCAAGGCGATCGTGCCGGTGAAGCAGTTCAGCGAGGACCAGTTCCTCCTGTTCTGCACCCGGAACGGCACCGTCAAGAAGACCAAGCTCTCGGAATACGCGCACCCGCGCGCGACCGGGATCAAGGCGATCAAGATCGAGGCGGGCGACGAGCTGATCGACGTGCAGGTGACCGACGGGACCAACCACATCGTGCTGGCCACGCGCCACGGCCTGTCGGTGCGCTTCCACGAGTCCGACGCCCGCGACATGGGGCGCGACACCACCGGCGTGAAGGGGATCGAGCTGCGCCCCGAGGACGCCCTCGTGGGGATGGTCGTCATCCGCCGGAACCAGGCGACGCTGCTCGTCGTCACCGAGAAGGGGCTCGGCAAGTGCTCCCCGCTCGACGAGTACCGGGTGCAGAAGCGCGGCGGGAAGGGCATCCTCACCGTCAACCGCACCGAGAAGACCGGCAACGTGGTGACGATCATGGAAGTCCTCCCCGAGGACGAGATCATGCTCATCACCAAGCACGGCCAGATCATCCGCTCGAGCGTGAACCAGGTGCGGGTGACGGGGCGCAACGCGCAGGGGGTGAAGCTGGTGACGCCCTCCGATGGCGACCTCGTGACCGCCGTGGCCCGCGTCGTGCCCGACGACGCCGACACCGACGTGGTCCTGCTGCCGGAGGGGGCCCTGCCCGAGGGCGCCGAGCCGGCCCCACCGGGCGAGTTGGAGCTCGGCGAGTAGCGCGCGTGGCGCGCGGTCGCCCCGCGCGACCGGCGCCGTCCCGTGGGGGCGCGCCCGGTCGTGCTTTACGCCTCGCCGGGCGAATGGTACCTTCTCCCCCATGCCCGCCGAGGGAAGCGTTCCCCGCGGATGGAGTTCCCGTACTCTCGGACGGCACCGTCAGTGGGTAGCGCACGCATCCTGGTGGTCGACGACGATCCGGCGCTGCTGCAGACGATGTCCATCGTGCTGCGGGAGCAGGGCTACGACGTGGTGACGGCCGAGAATGGGCAGCAGATGCTCGAGGCGGTCGAGGCGGCGGAACCCGACCTGATCCTCCTCGACGTGCTGATGCCGCAGATGGACGGCTTCCAGCTGCTCGAGCGGCTGAAGAGCGACGAGCGCTACGCCGACCTGCCGGTCCTCATGGTCAGCTCGCTGCCGGCCGAGGACGCCACGGTCCGCACGCTGGGACTCGGGGCGGCCGACTACATCCGCAAGCCCTTCCGCGTGCGCGAGCTGCTGGCGCGCATCCAGTCGCAGTTGCGGGCGCGGTCGGAGATCCGCACGGCGCGGGAGGCGGTCCGCAAGCGCGACGCCGACCTCGTGCGCGCGCGCGAGGAGGCGGAGACGCGGCGCACGATGGTCGACATCCTCCACGAAGTGACAGACGAACTGTCGCCGGAGGAGATCTATCACGTGGTGGCACGGCGCGTGGCCCGCGCACTCAACACGTCCCACTGTTCGGTGGTGCTCGCCAAGTCGGTGGACAAG
>JANLSF010000389.1:0-2207 GCA_031362285.1 Gemmatimonadota bacterium
GGCCGACGTGAGCGCGGCCGCCCGCACGCGCAGTCCCGACTCGACGTCGGCCTACTTCCGCCTCATGGCCTTCCCGCGGCTGCTGGTGAGCATCCAGCCCCGCCTGCAGGCGCTCAGCGAGGTGGAGAACCAGCGCGCGCAGGTGCTGGTCCGCCGCACGCGCGACGTGCCCGAGGTGCAGCAGCTGGCCACGCGCGCCCGCGAGATCGAGCAGCAGGTGGACTACCTCGCACGCCGCTACCTGGGCGACCTGTCGAACCAGTTGCGCAACCTCGACTCGACGCTCTCCCTGAGCGGACGGCAGTTGGCCGCAGCCCCGGGCGCCGAGCTCGACCTCGCGCGGCTCGAGCGGCAGAACAAGCTCAACGAGCAGCTCTACACCATGGTCCAGTCGCGACTCAAGGAAGCGGAGATCGCGCAGGCCGTGGATGACTCGCGGTTGCGCATCCTCGATCCGGCCGAGCTCGGCGCCTTCGCCATCAAGCCCGACAAGGGGCGCTACCTCAAGCTGTCGCTGTTCGTCGGGCTCGCCCTCGGGCTCTGCCTTGCCTTCCTGCGCGAGATGCTCGACTCGACCGTGCACATCAACGAGGACATGCAGTCGATCGTGGGCGCCAACTCGCTGGGGCTCATTCCGCATATCCGCTCGGGACAGACCACCGACCTGCGCTATGCCGCCTCGCAGGTGATTCCCGGCCTCTCGGCCGATGGCCCGCACCAGACCGGCCAGATGCGGCAGGACCGCATCATCTCGGCCGCCGATCCCGGCAACCCGATCGTCGAGGCGTATCGCACGCTGCGGACCAACCTCACCTTCGCACGCCCCGATCCCGGCCCCAAGACCGTGGTGTTCACCTCGCCCTCACCGCGCGACGGCAAGACCACCACGGCCAGCAACCTCGCCATCGTGCTCGCCTACCAGCGACTCAAGGTGCTGCTCATCGACGCCGACATGCGCCGCGGCACCGTGCACAAGGTGTTCGAGCTCGACCAGTCGCCGGGGCTCTCCAGCCTGCTCGTGGGCGGGACGCGCGCGGCCGACTGCATCCGCCGCATCGAGCTGGGCGAGGACCACAACCTCGACGTGATTCCCGCCGGCCACTTCCCGCCCAACCCGGCGGAGTTGCTCGGCGGCGAGCGCATGCACCAGCTCATCCAGGAGTTCGAGCGCTGGTACGACTTCGTGATCTTCGACTCGCCGCCGCTCAACCTCGTGACCGACGCCGCGCTGCTGGGCGCCAAGGCGGGCGGGGTCGTGATCGTGGGCCGGGCCAACCAGACCGACCGCTCGGCGGTGCAGTTCGCCGTGGAGCAGTTGCGCGCCGTGCGCGCCCCGGTGCTGGGCTTCGTGCTCAACGACTTCGTGTTCCAGCGCGACTACCGCACGCGCGGGGCCACCGGCTACGACTACTATGGATACCGCGGGGCGGCGTACGCCGAGCGGTACGGCGAGGACGCCAACGGCAATGGGGCGGGCGCCGGGTGGAAGAACCGGCTGAAGAAGGTGTTCAGGGCGTAGCGGCGGAGCGTCGCCGCGCCAGCGACGTCTCCCGCACATCGCGCCGCTTCTTGGGCACCCGCCGGAAGGGCACCAGCAGCAGCGTCACCCCAAGCGTCGCCATCAGCCCCACCCCGAGCACCTCGGCGATGCCGAGGGGCGCGCCGTCGTGCCCGAGCGGAATGCTCGTCGAACGGGCCCCCACGTCGCCCAGGCTGAACACCGCGTAGAGCCCCATCCATAGGCCACCGACCAGCATCGCGCTCAGCACGAGGTCGGGCCCCGAGAAACGAGGCTCGACCGCCCCCAGGTGCTGTCGGTCGCGCCGACGCATCCACGCCACGGTCAGCGCCACCCCCACCACCGATGCGCCGCTCACGATCGGCGATCGCACCACGCCGCGCCACACCAAGGCGGCGCCGACCAGGACGCAGGCGGCGATGATGGCGATGCGGGAGACTCGGCGGAACTTCGAAGACACGGGACGTCGCTCGGGACTGTCGAGAATGGTGACAGTGGTGCGCGAGAGTGACAGGGACCAGCCTCAGGCGTCTAACTTTCGTTGGGGCAGCATCCGAGACTCTGTGAACTGGGACGACGCGCTCACAAAGCGGGTCACGCTCCCCGTCCACGAAGTATCTGGTTGTCCCGTTGTCATCCTCCGGTCCACCGAGCGAGGAAGCTCATGGCTGACCACTCCACCGGCCCG
>JANLSF010000404.1:0-1551 GCA_031362285.1 Gemmatimonadota bacterium
CCAGACAGTCCGAACACCTGAACGGCACCGTTCTCCGACCAGTAACCCGAGCCCGCCTGCACCTCGCGCACCGGACTCATTCCGGCGCCATACACAATGCGGACCTGCGCGCCAATCGCATCGGGATTGTCCGGCGTTCCGCTCAGGCGCACGCGCAAGCCGGGGCGCGCACCGCGATTCGTGTACAACTTTGTCGCGGCGGCGTTCTGGGAGACCACGAGATCCAGCCGACCGTCACCGTTGTAGTCGGCGTACGCCGCTCCCCGCTGGTCGCCGTAGATCAACACGCCTGATTTGGTGCCGGGCATCGGGGCCAAGCCGCCGTGCCCGTCACCCATGAGCAGCAACCCGCGCCCCGCATCGTAGCGTGGCAGGCCGATCGCCGTCGCTGAGAAGTTCTGCGCCAGGAAGACATCCTCCGCGCCATCGCCGTCAAAATCCGCTACGCCGGCATAGAACGCCGGCGCCCACTGCGATTCGGCGGGCATCGGCGCCGCAACGAAATGGTCTCCCCGGTTCAGCAAGACCATGTGGTCCTGCGTGACGATGGAGGTCGAGCTCACGAGGCTCTTGGCTGCGCCAAGAATCTGGTCAACGGATGCGTCCGCGTACGCTGCGAACGTGCTGATCCTGCCCGGGAGATCCTTGATCACGGCGCGGACGCGCGGGTAACTGTTGATGGGCGCCAGAGCGGCAATACGCGCATCTCTGCGCGCGGTGATCATCTCCTCCTCGCCCGCAGCGCCAAATCGCCCGTACAACATCACGAGCGGATTTGCGGAGTCGGTCTGAATGGCGGTGTTGCGGCCCCAGCTCGTCGCGATGAGATCCAGCCGCCCGTCACCGTCCAGGTCACCGGCCGCGATGCCGTTCCATCGGCTGGTCCAGCGCGACAAGCCCCAGGAATCCGGCGCAGGCTCGAACGTTCCGCCGCGATTCAGGAGTAGCAGTATCGACCCCCATTCGCGGGCCAGCACGAGGTCCGGCGTGCCGTCGCCATTCACGTCAGCGAACATCGCGCCGGACACCATACCAACGTCACGCAGCACTCTGCTCGCAACCGTGTCCACGGCGAAGGTTCCACGGTCGTTCCGGAACACCAGCGAGGACGCGGGCGCGGGATACCGCCGCGCAATCGCGCGACCGCCCACAAACAGGTCCAGGTCGCCGTCGCCGTCGTAGTCGCCGAGCGCCATGGGGCCGGCCGCGAAACGCAGCGTCCCCACAATCGAGTCGGTGAGCAACGCAACATCGGTGCGCGTCGGTCGGAACGCGATCGCTCCCGGCACATCCTGCCCTTCCCAGTTTGACTGGCCGGCAATCAATCGCGCCCCCTTCTTGTCCGACGACGGTAACCCCAGCACCGTCGTGAGATCCGCCGCGGCCGGCGACGGCGACTTGAGCAGCGTCAGCTTGCCTTTGTCATTGTGGAACACGGCCAAGTGCCCCGTCCGACCGGCACCGACGACCAGGTCTTCGTACCCGTCGCGATCGTAGTCGAACCACGCCACGCCCGGGCCAAGTTGCGACAAGGAGTTGGGCAGCAGCACC
>JANLSF010000350.1:0-3754 GCA_031362285.1 Gemmatimonadota bacterium
GGGCGCCGAGGTGGACAAGTTGCGCGACGAGCTCGCGCAGCTGACGGGGAAGGAAGTGGGCGTGAACGTCGAGGAGATCAAGCGCCCCGAGATCGAGGCGCAGCTGGTGGCCGACAACATCGCCCAGCAGCTGGCGCAGCGCATCTCGTTCCGTCGCGCGATGAAGCGCGCGGTGCAGGCGGCGATGCGGATGGGCGCGCTCGGCATCAAGGTGAAGGCGGGCGGCCGGCTGGGCGGCGCGGAGATCGCGCGCGTCGAGGGCTACCACGAGGGGCGGGTGCCCCTCCACACGCTGCGCGCCGACATCGACTACGCGACCTCGACGGCCAAGACGACGTTCGGCACGATCGGGATCAAGGTGTGGATCTTCAAGGGCGAGATCGTGGAGGACCGTCGCGGGTCCACCTTCTCGTCTGACGCGTGAGGCGCTGACCAATGCTGAGTCCGAAGCGCGTCAAGTTCCGCAAGATGTTCAAGGGGCGCACCAAGGGTCTCGCGACGCGCGGGGCGGTGGTGTCCTTTGGCCACTACGGCCTGCAGGCGCTGGAGCCCGGGTGGGTGACCAACCGGCAGATCGAGGCCGCGCGCGTGGCGCTCACGCGTCACATCAAGCGCGGCGGCAAGGTGTGGATCCGGATCTTCCCGGACAAGCCGATCACGAAGAAGCCGGCCGAAACCCGCATGGGCAAGGGCAAGGGAGCGCCCGAGGGGTGGGTGGCGGTGGTGAAGCCGGGCCGCATGCTGTTCGAGCTCGAAGGGGTGAGCCACGAGATCGCGGTGAAGGCGATGGCGCTGGCGCAGGCCAAGATCGGCGTGAAGACCAAGTTCGTGGCTCGCGAGGAGGCGAAGACCAATGAAAGCTGAGGACATGCGCAACCAGTCGGTGGACGAACTTCGCGCGAAGCTGGCGGAGCTCACCGAGGAACGCTTCCGTCTCCGCTTCCGTGGCGCGACCCAGCCCCTCGAGGATCCGCTGCGCCTGCGCGTGATCCGGAAGGATGTGGCACGCATCAACACGATCCTTCGCGAGCGCGCGATGTCGGCCAGTGCCGGCACCGCCGCCAGGGGGAATTGAGGACCGATGGAATCCAGCCAGGTGAACGCCGCCCCGCGGCCCGCGCGCAAGTCGCGCATCGGCCAGGTGGTGAGCGACAAGATGCAGAAGACGGTGGTGGTGGCGATCGAGCGTCGCGTGCCGCATCCCGTGTACGGCAAGATGGTGACCCGCACCACGCGGCTGAAGGCGCACTGTGAAGACAACAGCGCCAAGGCCGGTGACACCGTGCGGATCGTCGAGACCCGGCCCTTGTCGAAGGACAAGCGGTGGCGCGTGGTCGAGATCGTCGAACGTGCCCGCTAGGAGACCCGGACCATGATCCAGTCGGAAACCGTGGTGAAGGTGGCGGACAACTCGGGCGCGAAGCGTGCGCTCGTGATCCGCGTCCTCGGGGGCACCCGGCGGCGCTATGCGGGACTGGGCGATACCGTGATCGTGGCGGTGAAGGACGCCCTCCCGAACGGCACCGTGAAGAAGTCGGACGTGGCGCGCGCGGTGGTGGTGCGCACCGTCAAGGAGACCCGCCGCAAGGACGGGAGCTACATCCGGTTCGACGAGAATGCCGTCGTGATCATCAACGAGAATGGCGAGCCGCGGGCGACCCGCATCTTCGGGCCGGTGGCGCGCGAGCTCCGCGAGAAGAAGTACATGAAGATCGTGTCCCTGGCTCCCGAGGTCCTCTGACATGCGGATCCTCAAGCATCGCGCGACCGAGGGGCGGCTGCGCCGCGCCCGTCACCTGCAGAACGCGGAGCGCACGAAGACGCGCATCGTCAAGGGGGACATCGTGAAGATCCTCCGGGGCGACGACAAGGGCAAGGAAGGGAAGGTGCTGCGGATGTTCCTGAAGACGAACAAGGTCCTCGTCGAGGGGATCAACATCGTCAAGCGCCACCAGCGGGCCCGCAAGGCCGAGGAACAGAGCGCGATCATCGAGAAGCCGGCGCCGATGGCGCTGTCGAACGTGATGCTGATGGACCCCAAGTCGGGCAAGGCGACGCGCATCAAGGCGCGTGTGGATGCCGATGGGACGAAGGAACGGCTGAGCGTCAAGTCGGGCGAGTCCATCGCCCTGCCGGCGCGCTAGGCCCCAAGGACACAGGCCAATGGCAACCAAGGAAATGAAGGGCGGCGAGAAGAAGGGCGGCGAGAAGGCGAGCAAGAGCAGCGGTGGCAAGGGCCAGCGCACGGGCTCGATGCTCCCGACGACGCACGGGGGCTCCGCGCTCCCGGTGCCGGCGCCGCGCCTCAAGGCCCATTACGTGGGGACGGTCCGTGACCGCCTCACGAAGCAGTTCGACCTGAAGAACCCGCACCAGGTGCCGACCCTGGAGAAGATCGTGCTCAACGTGGGGCTCGGCGAGGCGATCAAGCAGCCCAAGCTGCTCGACGTGATCGTCGAGGAGCTCCAGCTGATCACGGGCCAGCGCCCGGTCCGCAAGAAGGCGAAGAAGTCGATCGCCAACTACGGGCTGCGCGAAGGCCAGGAGATCGGCGCCTCGGTGACGCTGCGCGGCGCCCGGATGTGGGAGTTCCTCGACCGGTTCATCTCGACGGCCGTGCCCCGCATCCGCGACTTCCGCGGGCTCGGCACGCGGTCGTTCGACGGTCGCGGCAACTACTCGCTCGGCGTGAAGGAGCAGATGATCTTCCCGGAGATCAGCTTCGACATGGTCGACATGATCCATGGCATGGACATCACCTTCGTCACGACGACGAACCGCGACGACCAGGCGCTGGCGTTGCTGAAGGAGCTGGGCATGCCGTTCCGCGGGGAAGAACGCTCCGCGACGTTCCGCTAGGTCCTCGAGGACTCCATGGCCAAGAAGAGCAGCATCGAGAAGAACGACCGCAAGAAGGCGACGGTCCTGAAGTACGCCGAGAAGCGGCGCAAGTTGAAGGCCATCCTCGCCAGCCGGAAGGCGACCGAGGAGGAGAAGGCCAAGGCGTGGACGGCGCTGCAGAACCAGCCCCGGAACGCCTCGGCCGTGCGCGTGCGCAACCTGTGCAGCATGACGGGTCGCTCCCGCGCGTACGTCGGCACGTTCGGCCTGGGACGCATGGCGTTCCGCGACATGGCGCTGAACGGCCTCATCCCCGGCGTCCGCAAGGCGAGCTGGTAGGCCCGCCCGTGCAACGTCCTTTCCTCCTACAGGTCCGGACCCGATCCGGATACCATAGGACCCAGTCATGAGCATGACCGACCCGATCGCCGATATGCTCACGCGGATCCGGAACGCTTGCGGAAGCAAGCACCGGCGCGTGGACATGCCCGCGAGCAAGATGAAGACCGAAGTGGCGCGCATCCTCAAGGAGAACGCCTACATCCAGGACTACCGCATGGTCGAGACGCCCGAGGGGCGCCCGGCGCTGCGGATCATCCTGAAGTACGCCGCCGGTGGCCAGTCGGTGATTCGCGAGTTGAAGCGCGTCTCGACCCCGGGCCTCCGCAAGTACGTGGGCGTCACCGAGATCCCGCGCGTGCGCAACGGCCTCGGCATGGCGATCCTGTCCACCTCGCGCGGACTGCTGTCCGATCGCGAGGCCCGGACCTCCCGCACCGGCGGCGAATTGCTCGCCGTCATCTGGTAGGCGCCGCCATGTCGCGAATCGGCAAGCGTCCCGTGCCCATCCCTGCGGGGGTGACGGCCACGGTGACCGGTCATGAGATCAAGGTGAAGGGACCGAAGGGCGAGC
>JANLSF010000358.1:0-4517 GCA_031362285.1 Gemmatimonadota bacterium
CGCCGGCGGCGCCGCCGTTCCGGCCACGCTGAACGCCTCGGGCGCCTTCTCGGCCTCCGGCGTCTCCGTGCTCTCGGGCAACTCCGGGCGCATCACCGCGTTCGCCAACGTCCCGACCAACTGCACCGTCAGCCCGGCCCCGGGCGCCGGCAACTACACCTACGCGGGCCTGACGAACGGTGGCACCGCCACCATCGCCACCGCCTCGTGGGGCTGCATCACGCCGCCGACCACCTACGGCTACACGAACGCGTGGACGCAGGGCACGGCGGACACCGTCATCTACACGAGCTCGATCAACCTGCTCACCCGCCAGATGGGTGGCATCACGATCCAGATCGCGTACGATGGCACCAAGCTCAAGGCCATCGGCGGGCAAGGGTGCGCCACGATCAACCCCGACCTCGTCTCGAAGACCTGCAGCGTGACGGCGACCAATCCGTTCATCGCGGCGATCTTCGACCTGGGCGGTGCCTTGACGACGGGCACCCAGCCGCTGCTGCGCCTCAAGTTCCAGCGCCTGGCACTCGGCAACGTGAACCAGGTGACCACGATCACCCAGGCCTCGGACAACGTCCTGGCGAACCTGGTGCCGCAGATCGTCGTGACCGACGTCCCGATGACCCTCCCGTAAGCATCGCATGATCCGTCGGGTGGTGCCACCACGGCACCATCCGCCACGGCTCTTTCACCCATCCGGAGAAGTCCTTCCTATGACCAAGCAGCAGAATATCGCGCGTCGCGCCCTCGCGAGCACGGTTGTCGGGGCCCTCGCGATCGCCGCGTGCAGCCCGAACGACGGCCCGCTTGCCGCGCGCCCGCAGCTCCTCACGTCCCGTCTGGCTCTCTCGTCCGGCGCCGTGGCCGCCGGTGGCCGCGTCGCGGTCGACGTCCGCATCGAAGGGGCGTCCGAAGATCTGGGCGCCCTGCAGGGCATGGTGCGCTTCGACGCCGCCAAGCTCCGCTACGTGGGCCAGCAGCAGAACGGCACCATCCTGTACGTCAATCGCAGCAAGGCGTCCCAGGGCGAGTTGCACATCGCCGAAGTCGATGTGGACGGGCTCGCGCCGCGCAAGTCGGCGCTGGTCTTCGAAGTCGTGGCGCCGCAGTACGTCGGCTCGATCCGCTACGAGCACGAAGTGGCGGCCGGCAAGCGCACGCTGGCGCAGTTCACGCGGGTGGAGAACGGCGGCGTGATGCTCGACGAGGCGCTCAGCGTCGCGTCCGGCGCGCACACCATGGACTACGCCGAGTGGAAGGCCGAGCTGGCCCGGCAGGACGCCGCCCGCGGCAAGAAGGGGTCGGTCGCGCTCCGTCCCGGGGAGTACCTGTTGAACCTCAAGTATGGCGACCCCACGCTCGACGGAGTCGTGAACCTCACCGACGGCCTCTATGACATCAACGTGGCCGTCGGCCTCAGCGAGATCATCACGGGCACGGACGCCGCCGCGCCGAACGCGCGCGATGCCGTCGTGGCCGGCAACGTGGCGCCGTACAACGTCGGCAGCTCGACGCTCTTTCCTGGCGACGAGCCCGATGGCTCGCGCGTGGTGAACGTCACCGACGCGCTCGGCATCATCAACCAGGCCGTGCTCGCCAACCAGCCCGTGGTCGGCACGCTCATCCCCGGCCGAGGCCCGGTTGCGACGAACGTCGTCGCGGTCGTCGCCGACATCACGACCAACACCACCTGGACCAAGAACAACATCTACAACCTCAAGGCGCGCATCAACGTCCTGAACGGTGCCACCCTGACCATCCAGGCCGGCACCCGCATCGAAGGTGACGGCGCGGCCTGCACGCCCGGCAGCGGCGGGGGCGGCACCTGCACCAACCTCTCGGGCACGGCGCTCCTCATCAACCGCGACGGCATGATCGACGCGCAGGGCACCGCGCTCGAGCCGATCGTCTTCACCTGCTCCGCCGCCGTGAAGTCGAAGGGCTGCTGGGGCGGCTTGTGGCTGGCCGGCAATGCGCCGGTCAACAGCTTTGGCACCACCTCAGTCCCGCTCACGCCGACGAATCCCGCCAACGGGAGCCGCTCGGTCGCGGGCTGCCTCCAGGCGCTTGGCGAGGCCGGCGCACCGCTCTACGGCGGCTGCAACCCCGACGACAACAGCGGCATTCTCCGCTATGTCCGCGTCGAGTTCGGCGGCCTCGTGACGAGCGTCGCGAACGTCGAGCTCAACAACCTGACACTGGGCGGCGTGGGCCGCGGCACCACGATCGACCACGTGCAGGTGTTTGGCGGCTCCGACGACGGCATCGAGCTGTTCGGCGGCTCCGTGGACATGAAGTACATGGTCATCCAGGAGAACGGCGACGACCAGTTGGACTTCGCCGAGGGCTACATCGGACGCACGCAGTTCATCATCACGGCCGAGGACCCGCAGGACGGCGACAAGGGCTTCGAGATCGACAACACCCCGGGTGGCGCGTTCGGCTTCTCGACGAGCGCCCCATGGGGGACGTACGCCGAGGTGTGGAACGCGACGATCCTCGGCCGCATCTCCACCGACCCGAACGGCGCCTCGTCGACCAACAGCGTCAACGCGGGTATCCACGTGCGCCGTGGCTTCAAGGGCTCGATCCGGAACGTCCTCATGTACGGGTTCCGGCAGTTCGTCACGCTTGACAACATCGAGACCTGCCAGACGGACGTGAACAACGCCGGGCGTGATTCGCTCGTGATTCGCAACGGCTACTTCGTCAACGCGACCACGGCCGCCATGAGCAGCAACATCGCCGCCGCGACCGCCTGCCAGGGCGCCGTGCCCGCCACCACGTTCCTGACCGACGCCGGCACGAGCGCCGGCACGAACACGCTGGACCTCACGGTCGCCGGCGATCCGTTCTATCCGTCGTCGGCCGGTCGCCTGAACCAGGCGATGGAGCGCACCAATCCGGACTACCGTCCGCGCAACGGCACGAGCACGACGCTGGCGGCCAACCCGGTCTCGCGCAACCTGACGGTCACGGCGGTGGGCGGCACGGGGCCGAACGCGAGCCTGGCCCGTGCGGAGTTCTTCGACAACACGGCCAAGTACTTCGGCGCGGTGGCCCCGGCCAGCGCCTCGAAGTCCGACATCCCGTGGTACTCGGGCTGGACGCGCACCTCGAACTACCCGTAGGTCCGGATTCGGGCGCAAAGCCCGAACGGGAGCACGTCGCCGCCGGTCTCCTTCGCGAGGCCGGCGGCGATTGCGTTACACAGCGACGACCGCGTCGCGGTTTCGTACGGGTCGCGTCACTTCCGTTACGAACGCCAGGTCGCGTGGCAGATTCGTGGTTCATTCAATACCGGCGCCCACCATGTCCTTCTCTCCCGCTACCTGCCTCCGCGCTGCCCGAGTCGTTGGCGTGGCCGTGGCCCTGGCCGGCTGCAGGGACCAGGCGCCGGTCAAGGCAGGGCCACCATACCTCGCGATCCTGTCGCGGACGGTGGTCGAACCGGGCGCCTCGCTGCCTGCTGCGGTGCGCTATCACGTTCGCATGTTGTCCGTTCCCGTCGCGGTCGATACCGTGATCGTCCGGCAACCGCTCGACACGGTCATTGTCTCGCTCCCACCGGCGACGTACGCGATTGCGCTCGAGGGACTGCCCGGCTACTGCAGCGTGCGGGAAGGGGTGGAGCGAGAGGCGCTGCTCCTCAAGGAGGCCAACACCTCGGTCGTGCGCTACTCGGTCTCCTGCCGCGTGTCGCTGACCGTCCGGACGACGTCGCAGGCCCAGCCGTCCGGCACCCGGTATGCCGTCCGCATTGCGCAGGGCACGACGGTGGTGCGTGACGCCGTGATGAATGCCAACGACTCGCTGGCCCTGGACGCGCTGCCGGCGGGGGTCTATGCCGTGGAGCTGCGCAACGTGCCGGGCAGTTGCGCGAACGTGAGCGACGGCGGGCGACTGCCCAAGGTGCTCGTCCCGGCCACCGGCGGAGCGGAGGTCGTCCTGCGCGTCGACTGCGCGCGCGTCACGGACCGGCCCCAGGTGACGTCGTTCGAGGCCAGCTATCGCGACGGCACCCTCGGCGTGTACGCCGCGATCACGGATCCCAACCGCGACGTGAACCAGTACAGCGTGGACCTCACCGACTGCCAAGGGGCGACCCTCCTGCCACGGGGAGCCCGCACCTACGCCGGGCTGGCGCGCACGCTGATCGGCCCGGACACGGTGTTCGTGATGGCGGCGTTCGAGCCGGGCCTGCCGGATGCGGTCGCACGGAATGCCTGCGCCACCTTTCGGGCGGTGGACCTGGCGGGCAACTCCAGTGCCATCTACGAGATTCCACTCGCGACCGACAGCGCGTTGGCTCCGCAGGCGGTGCGGTTCAACGCGATCTTCAGCGGCTCCACGGCCATTGTCACGTCGCTCAACGTCAGCGACCCGGACAACGACTACGCCGGCGCCTTTCTCGCGTTCACCCTGCGCGACGGCGCGCTCGGGGGCACGATCGATGGCAAGCCGGAGTACGGCATCTACGGGGGGAATGGCGTCCGTGGCACGGTGCTGCCGCCCAT
>JANLSF010000485.1:0-1796 GCA_031362285.1 Gemmatimonadota bacterium
TGCCGACGGCCCGTTGCAATGGGTCGCGGCAAGCAACAGCGCGCCGAGGGCGCGTGCGGTTGCCGTGGGACGGTGGTGCGTGCGGTGCAGGCTCATGCTTTGGCTACTCCAGGGGGTAGGGTGATGGAACGTGCGCATGGACGGTCGAACGATGCGCTTTCGCTAGCTAGCCACGCCGCAAGCGGCGCACGGTCCCGGCCGTTCAGCAAGCAACCCGATTCCCACGGCGTAAACAGATGAGGCCCACCGGGACGCGATTGGCGTCCCGATGGGCCTCATGGCAGCAGCGCGGCGCTAGATCAGCGCGCGCAGTCGCTTGAGTCCCGCCTTCAGCTCCTCGAACGCGTCCTTCGCCGCCGCCTGGACCTGGGTCGAGGTCACGCCGATCTCGTCGTCCATGAGCGCGGCCTTCGCCTTCAGGTCATCGATCCGGAGCTGCAACCGCGCCCACTCGTCGCGGGCCTCGGCCTTCCCCAAATGCAGCTTGAGGCTGAATTCGTCGCGCTGCTGCTCCGCGTCCTTCACGAACTCGTCGACCTTGGCCCGGAACGTCTTCTTCCAGTCGGCCCGGTCTGTCGTCTTGGCGACGCCCATCGTCTCGTTTGTCATCGTGCCCTCCCAGGACGGTTCCCACATATCAACGGTAGCGGCGGCCCGGAGCGATCGCTGTCGGGGAGGGGGAACCGTTCCGTAGGGGTTTTGCGCGCGAAGACCGGCCCCGCCCATGGACACGCCAAAGGAGCCGTGCGACGTTGGCGGGCCACCGCCGGCACGCCGCGCGCTCCCGTCTCGAGGACCACGCCCATGGAACGACGCGACTTCGTGCGCACCTCCCTCGCCGCCGGCGCGGCGCTCCCGCTCGGCCGGCTCGCGCGCGTGACCGACGCACCGGCGGCATCACTGGTGATCACCGACACCACCGTGTTCGACGCGCGCACCAAGCGCATGCGTCCGCATCAGACCGTGGTGATCACCGGCGAGCGGATCACGCGCGTGGCACCGGCCGGCGAGGTGACCGCCCCCGCCGGCGCACGCGTCCTCGATGGCCGCGGTCGCTTCCTCGTGCCCGGGCTCATCGACGCCCACGTGCACCTGACCCACGTGCTCTTCCAGGCCGGGCTCACCGGCGACGACATCCTGCCCCTCTTCCCCGCGTTCGGCGTCACCTCGGTGCGCAGCACCGGCGACAACGTGCCGGCGCAGCGGCTGCTGCAGCGATGGGGCGCGAGCCACGCCGATCGCGCGCCGAGGATCTTCATGGGGAGCTACCTCGTGGACGGCGCGATGGTGGATCACCCCGACGTGGGCTGGACGCTCACCGATCCGGCGCAGGTGCCGGCGTTCGTGGAGCAGATGGCGGCGTGGCAGGTGTCGACGATCAAGATCTACGTCGGGGTCGAGCGCCCGGTGGGACGCCGCCTGATCGAGGAAGCGCACGCCCGCAACATCGCCGTCACCGGACACCTCGAGCACTACACCCCGTTCGACGCCGCCACCGACGGCATCGATTCACTTGAGCACATCTACACGGTGGCCGACTTCGCGCGGAACGATCCCAAGGATCGCCACTCGTTCGATCCCGCGTCGGATGCCACCAAGCGGCTCGTGGACCACCTCGTCGCGCATGGCGTGGCCATCGACCCGACGCTGATGGTGTTCTGGGGCACGCTCTTCTTCGTGGATGTGCCGGCCGTGGTGGACCACCCGGACAACACGCTCGTGCCGAAGCACCTGCGCGACTACTGGCTCGCCGACAACCCGCGCCGCTTGCCCGACTTCAGCAGCGGCCCGTTGGC
>JANLSF010000522.1:0-1838 GCA_031362285.1 Gemmatimonadota bacterium
GTCGTGTGCTCGTCGGCCGGCAATCACGCGCAGGGAGTCGCGCTGGCTGCGCGGCTGAATGGCATTCATGCGGTGGTGTGCATGGCGGAAAACGCCACGCCATCCAAGGTGGCCGCGACGCGCGGCTATGGCGCCGAGGTCGTGCTGCACGGCCAGATCTGGGACGAAGCCAACGAGAAGGCCAAGGAGCTGGTGCGCGACGAGGGGCTGACATACGTCCACCCGTTCGACGACGCGCAGTTGATCGCCGGCCAGGGGACGCTGGGCCTCGAGATCGTGCAGGACTGGCCCGAGGTCGATTGCGTGGTGGTGCCGATCGGCGGCGGCGGGCTCATCTCCGGCGTGTCGATGGCCGTGAAGAGCTTCAACCCGAAGATCAAGGTCATCGGGGTCGAGTCGTCGGATGGGCCGGCGATGCAGGCGAGCATCCGGGCCGGGAGCCTGCAGACCATCGACTGCCGGACGGTGATCGATGGCCTGCGCGTGCGGCGCGTGGGCGAGCTCAACTTCTCCGTGGTGCAGCGCTACGTCGACGACATCGTGACGCTCCCCGACCGCGAGATCTTCGAGGCGGTGATCTGGGTGATGGAGCGGTGCAAGCTGGTGGTCGAGGCGGCCGCCGCGGCGAGCGTCGCGGCCATGCTGCACGGGCTGATCAAGGTGCCGCCGGGATCGCGCGTTGCCGCGGTGATCTCCGGCGGCAACGCGAACCTCGACCAGCTACGCGGGTTGAGCTGGAACTAGGGCGGGCGGTGAACGATCCGCGGTGATCAGCCGAACGGCTGGTCGATCGCGATGCTCTGCTTCGAGAAGAAGTGCGGACCGTCGTCCCCGATGTAGACGTCGTCCTCGAGCCGGATGCCGAACTCGCCGGGAATCACGATCATCGGTTCGTCGCTGAAGCACATGCCGGGCTGGATCGGCGTCTTGTTCCCGCGGACGAAGTTGGTCCACTCGTGCCCGTCGAGTCCCATGCCGTGCCCGGTCCGGTGGGGCAGGCCCGGCGTCTTGTAGCCCGGCCCGAAACCCGCGTCCACCACGACCTTTCGCGCCGCTGCGTCCACCTCCTCGCATGGCCGGCCGATCTTGATGGCGTTGAAGGCCGCGGTCTGCGCTTCGAGTTCCTTGTTCCACACGTCGACCTGCCGCTTGGTCGGCTTGCCGAACACCACCGTCCGCGTGATGTCGGCCTGGTACCCTTCACAGGTGACGCCGTCGTCGATCATCACGACGTCACCCACGGCTAGTCTTTGCGGCGTGGCGCTGCCGTGCGGGAGCGCCGTCCACTTGCCGAACTGGACGCTGGCGTACCCCTCGAACCCGAGCGCGGTGAAGGCTGCCATGATGTTGCCGGCCAGCTCGCCCTGCGGCATCCCCTCGCGCAACGTCTTCAGGCCGGCCTTGTAGGCTTCGATCGTGACGTCGTTGGCGCGCTGCATCAGGGCGATCTCCGCCTTGGTCTTGAACATCCGGCAGCCGGCGGTGATGGGCGTGGCATCGACGATCTCCATCCCCACGGCGGCCTTCCTGAGCCCTTCGGCGACGAAGAAGCGCACCCGTTCCTCGATGCCGATGCGATGGTGCCTGACGCCGCGATCCTTGACGATCCCCGCGATCAGCGCGAACGGGCTCTCGTCCTCCTCCCAGACGCGCACTTCGTTCCCGAAGGCGGGGTTGAGGAGCTCGCGGGCCCGCGACTCCTCGAAGCCCGGGCAGACATAGACGAGCGCGCCCGCAGCCGGAATGACGACGCCGAAGGTGCGCTCGCTCTGCCCCCAGCGCATGCCGGTGTAATAGAAGCAGCTGGTGGCGCCTTCCATGAAGGTCGCGTCGAGCTT
>JANLSF010000571.1:0-12340 GCA_031362285.1 Gemmatimonadota bacterium
TCTTCGAAAGCTTCTGCAGGTAGCCCGTGCGGTCGCCGTCGGAGTAGGTGTAGAACACGGCGATGGTCGTCCAGACCACGAGGACGAGGAGCACGATCGTGAGGAGCGACACCACGGTCAGCTTGCCCCAGTGACGGCGAAAGAAGCTGGGCGGCTGGGCGGCAGCGCCCGTGGAGGCATCGGCCATCGGGTACATCTCCGGCGAGGGGGAGGGGGCCCCGGGGGGCCCACGGGGCAGCTGAAAAGTTGGTGGCGCGCTCGGTCGGGCGGTAGGCGTCGCGACGGCCACCCGCGCAGACCGCGGCTATCTTGTGGTGTCCCGAACCGAACGGAAACTCTCGTGCTCTTTGCGCAGCGCCGGTCCACCGTGACCGCGTACGTGGGCGACGTCGGCGTGGGCTCCGCCCACCCGGTGGTGGTCCAGTCGATGACGAACACCGACACCGCCGACCCGGCGTCGACGGCCGAGCAGGTGGCGGCGTTGGCGCGCGCCGGCTCGCAATTGGTCCGCATCACCGTCAACAATGACGAAGCGGCCGCAGCGGTGGCCGAGATCCGGCAGCGCCTCGATGACCTGGGGGTGCGCGTGCCCCTCGTGGGCGACTTCCACTACAACGGGCACCTGCTGCTCCGTAAGTATCCGGATGCGGCGCGCACGCTGGCCAAGTATCGCATCAATCCCGGCAATGTCGGCGCGCGCCACCGCGACGAGAACTTCCGCACGATCGTGCAGGTGGCGGTGGAGCACGACAAGCCGGTGCGCATCGGGGTCAACTGGGGCTCGCTCGACCAGGACCTCCTCACCACGATGATGGACGCGAACGCGACGCTCGCCCAACCGGCCGATGCCCGCGACGTCTACATCGAGGCGATGCTCGAGAGTGCACTCCGGTCGGCCACGCTCGCCGAGGAAACGGGACTCGGCCACGACAAGATCCTGATCTCCGCGAAGGTCTCGCTCGTGCCGGACCTCGTGGATGTGTATCGCCGCCTCGCCTCGCGCTGCGACTACCCGCTGCATCTCGGGCTCACCGAGGCGGGCATGGGCAACAAGGGGGTCGTGGCGAGCTCCGCCGCGCTGGCCCTCCTCCTGACCGAGGGCATTGGCGACACCATTCGCGTGTCGCTCACCCCGAAGCCCGGTGGCGATCGCAGCGAGGAGGTGTACGTCGCGCAGCAGATCCTCCAGTCGCTCGGCATGCGATCGTTCGCGCCGCAGGTGACGGCCTGCCCGGGGTGCGGCCGCACGACGTCCACCTACTTCCAGAAGATGGCGGAGGACATCCAGGGCTACCTGCGCGAACGGATGCCGCTCTGGCGCGATGTCCATCCGGGCGTCGAAGAGATGCGGGTGGCCGTCATGGGGTGCGTGGTGAACGGCCCCGGCGAGTCCAAGCACGCGAACCTCGGCATCTCGCTACCGGGCACCTTCGAGGAACCGAAGGCGCCGGTGTACATGGACGGCCGGTTGCTCAAGACGCTCAAGGGCGACCGGATCGTCGAGGAGTTCCTCGTCATCCTCGAGGACTACGTCGGACGGACCTACCCCGCGCGCCCGACGGCGGGCGTGTAGCGGCACCGGCGCTCCGGGCTCACCGCGCGCGCGTCGGCTCGACCCAGCGCTCGAGTTGGTCGGCGACGTCGCGCAGTTCGTCCATGATCGGGGCGCGGAAGCCGAGGCCGACGAGCCGATCGTGCACCTGCCGGTACCAGCGCACCGTCCCTTCGCGGCCGGCGGAAAACCGCCCCCAGACGTTCTCGGGATAGTCGGTGCGCCGCAGGTCGGCGAGGATCGCGCTGCCATTGTGGATCTTGTCGGCGGCGCACACCCAGCGGGCCCGCTCCGGCGCACGATCGAGGCGCGTGAGGTAGTCGGCCTTCTTCTCCTCCGACGAGAACTCCATTCCGTCGTCGTCGACCTTGCGGTGCGTGACCGCGAGCACCGTCTCGAGCACGTCGGTGCCGAACTTGTCGGCCATCCGTTGCTCGAGGGCCTCGCGCGTGAGGCCATCGCGCACGCAATCCTCGATCACGTCGTGCAGGATGCCGGCCACGATCGTCTCCTCGTCCTGCCCGTAGCGCGTGAGGATGACCGCGACATTGGCCGGGTGCGTGAGGTATGGCAACCGCGTGCCTTTTCGCACCTGCTGGTCGTGGTGCTTGGCCGCGAAGGCGAACGCGTGATTGATGCGATCGGAGTAACCGCGAAGCGCCATGTCGGACCGGAGGAGGGGGGACTCGCGCAATATGGTGAACGCCGGGCCCCCGTGCACGAGGACGAAGGGCGCGTCACACCATGCGCGAGAGTTGGTTCGCGAGGACGAGGTCGAGGAGCAGCAGGGCCAAGCCCTGCACCACGATGCCCAGGCCGGCGCCGACGGCGCCGAGGCGACGGCCGAGCATCCAGCCGGTGAGGCCGAGGGTGATCCCGACGGCCACGTAGCCGGCGTCGAGACCGGTGTTGAGCCACAGGAAGCGCTCGAGGCGACGTGCCGATGACAGGTCGCGGAGCACGAGCGAGCCCTGCGCGGCCCAGACCAGGGTCAGGTCCACGAGGCCCCACGCTGCGGTCTGGAGCGCGAAATGGAAGAGCAGCGGCGCGTCGCGCCCCCGCCAGCGCAGATACGCGATGAGGCCCGTGCCGACCAACACCGACCCCGCTGCCCAGGCGGCCAGCCGGAGCAGGTGCGCACGCTCGGCAGAGAGGAGGATATCGGCCCACATCGGGTGCAATCTACGAGGTGCGTTGGGTTGACTACGCGGGGAGGAGCAGGGCGAGCCCGTGCACCGTCACCCCGCGGCTGGCCAGCCGCTCGCGCATGCGGGTGAGCGCGGTCAGCGGCGTTTCGCCGCGGATCGCCACGAGGAGTGCCCCGGTGACGCGCGCCGGAGCGAGCAACGCTTCGGCGATCGCGGTGTCGGCCGGGGTGACCGTGATGATCGTGAGGTCGTAACTGTCGGCGAGCGCGGCGAGCGCGGCGGCGGCCTCGTCCATGGCGATCGTCCCGGGGGCGAACTTGAGCGGCGCACCAGGCGGTATCACGTCGAGCGGCGCCACGTGGCTGCCGACGTGGGCCTGCAGGACGCCCGTCCACGTGGCGCCGCGCGCCAGCACGTCGGCGACCCCCGGCGTGGCAGGCCGGCGGAGCGCGGCGCAACTCCGCGCCTCGCGGGTGTCGGTGTCCACGAGGAGGACCGACCGACCGCTTCCGCTCACGGTGCCCGCGAGCGACAGGGCGACGCGAGCGGCGTCCGCGCTGTCGGTCGCGACGATGGCGAGGCGTGTGCCCGGTTCGAGGGGGCTCGCCACTCGCCCGAGCAGGCGCTCGGTCGCTTCGCGCAGTCCGGTCGCCCCTTCCTCCGGCAACTCCCCGAGGATCTCCGCGCCGGTGGCTCGCCGGGCGTCGACGTCGTCCGCGAGGCGCGGATCCGCCAGCTCGAGCGCGAGCGAGGTTGCCCCGCCGAGGGCGAGGGCGAGGGCGAGGGCCGCCACCAGCATCGCCAGTGGTGGCGCGTTGACGTTGGCCCGCTCGCGGGCACTGGCGAGGGTCGCGAGCGCACGGGCATTGACCTGCCGCGCCGACGCCAGTTGGCGATCGGTCGCCTCGGCCTCGCGTGAGAGCGTGTCGAGGTGGGCGCGCATCGCGATGGAGTCCCCGGGGGCGTCCCCCCGCAGGGCGCTTCTCCGGTCGCGCCCGATGGCCGCGAGCATCAGGCCGATCGCGCGCGCACGCTCGGTGAGCGCGACGTAGCCGGAGTCGAGCGTGGCGCCGGTGCCGTAGGCCCGTTGGGCGCGCTCGACGTCGGCGAGTGAGTCGAGCAGCGGGGCCACGCGAAGGTCGGCGGCGAGCGCGCGCGCGCCGCCGAGCTCGCGGTAGCTCGCGGGCAGCGGATCGCGATCGGCGCGCCCGAGGAGGCGGGTGAGCTCACGCACCATCAGGGCCACGCTGTCGGCCGCGCTCACCGGGCCGCGGCGGGGCCGCTCCGCCGCAGCCGAATCGGCGCTGTCGGCGGCGACCAGCGTCCCGCGGAGCGAGTCGAGCGTCCGTTGCGCGAGGGCCCGGCGCGCGCCCACATCGTGTTCGCGGGCGAGGATCGGCAGCGTATCCACGCGCCGCTGCACGTCGGGGCTCTGCTCGGCCGCGCGGCGCTGGCCGGCCGGCACGACAATGAGCGCGAGGAGCGTCAGCAGGAACACCGCTCCGGCGACGACGCCAATGCGCATCGGGTGCCGCAGGGCGTTGCGGGCGCGCGCGCGGAGCCGGTGCGGGCCCCCGGAAAGCAGATCGGGGGCGGAAGCGCGCTGCGCCCCCGCCCCCGATGAACCGGTCATGTGAGCCTGGATGGGCTTACTTGATGGTGAGCTTGCCCTTCATGCCCATCGCGAGGTGCGGCGTGCAGTTGAAGTCGTACGTGCCAGCCGGGATCTTGCCGAACGAGACGAGGATCGCGTCGTTGGCGTTCATCTTCATGGCGCTCGAGAGCTCCGCCATCTTGTCGGGGCCGAGGTTCGCGTCGAGCTGGGCCTTCACGGCGGGCGCGAGCTTGGTGCCGTCGAACGCGACGTTGTGCGGGCCGCCGGTGATCACGATGAACTTGATGCCGTCGCCGGCCGCGATGGTGAGGTTGGCGGGCTCGAAGCGGTAGCCCTTGTCGTCGCCGACCATCTTCACTTCATGGGTCTTGCCGGTGATCGGCGCCGCAGCGCCAGCCGGGGTCGCAGCCGCCGGGGCGGCGGCAGGCGCAGCGGCCGGGGCCGCTGCTGCCGGCGCCATCGCCGCAGGCTCCGCTGCCGGGGTCGTCTCGGCCTTCTTCTCACCGCTGCAGGCGGCGAGTACCACAGCGCTCGTCACGAGCGCGAAACTGTTGAAACGCATGTCGGGAGGCCTCCAAAGCCTGTCAATAATTCACTCATGGCTCGCGGGGCTCCGCGAGCCCGAAAAAGATAGCCACGGCTTGCGCCAATCGGTACTGGAGCGATACCCTTTGACTCGATGGCACCCAAGCGCGACACTCTGGCACCCGGCGACCACGCCCTCCCGGTCCCTGGGGGGCCGCGCAGGAGCGCCTGAAGGCGCCGGTCCGACCTTCCCATGCGGGCTGCGAGCCTGCCGCCGGCCCGTCCTTCCCGGACGGGCCGTTCGTTTCCCGCCTCCCGAGCACGCCACCGTGTCATGCTGAATCCTGCCGACCGTGACATCCTGAACGGTGGCGCCCAGATGGGCGTTCGCGCCGTGGTGGCGGCCACGTCGGTCCGTCGCTGCATCGTCGACTACACGACGTTGGGCGGCGAGGGCGTTCCTGTCACGCGCGTTGGAAGGACCACGCCATGATCCCGGCCGACGACACCCCGACGGTCTCCCTGCGTGCCCGTGGGCACCTGGCCGCCTGCTCCGTGGCGGACCGCGCCATCATCCTCGCACGCGCCACGGGCCGGGACGATGACGTGGTGCGCACCCAGGTGGCCGCCATCGTCGACTACGTGCGAGAGAAGGGGGACGAGGCCCTCCTGGCGCTCACGCGCGAACTGGACCTGGTCAAGCTGGTGGCCACCGAGGTCCCGCGCGCAATGATCGACGCCGCACTCGAGGCGCTTGATCCCGCCGTGCGTGCCGCACTGCAACGAGCCGCGACGAACATCCGTGTCGCCAGCGAGGCCGCGCGCCCGCGCGAGGTCGTGGTCGAGACGGAGCCGGGCGTGACCGTGGGACGACGCCCCGACCCGCTGGATCGCGTAGGGGTCTACGCGCCCGGAGGGCGCGCCGTCTACCCCAGTTCCGTCCTCATGGGCGTGGTCCCCGCCGTGGTGGCAGGCGTGCGCGAGATCATCGTCTGTTCACCGCCGGGGGCGAATGGCGCGCCCGCGCTCGCAGTACTCGCCGCCGCCGCCCTCGCCGGCGCGCATCGCGTGTTCGCGATCGGCGGCGCCCAGGCCATCGCCGCGATGGCCTATGGCACGGCCAGCGTGCCGCGCGTGGATCGCATCGTGGGACAGGGCAACGCATTCGTGAACGAGGCCAAGGTGCAGTTGTCGTCGATCGTGGGCATTGATGCCCCGGCGGGCTCGACCGAGTTGCTCGTGATCGCCGATCCGTCGACGCCCGCGCTGCTGGTCGCCCGCGAGATGGTGGCCCAGGCCGAGCACGATCCACAGGCGAGCGTCGTGGCGATCGTGGTGGGAGGGGCGCGCGTCGGCGCGGCGATCGAGGAGGCCATTGCCGGCTTCGCCCGCAGTGCCGGCAAGAAGTCGATCGTTCGCGAGGCGCTCGGCGCGCGTGGCGCCGTGCTGACGGTGGACACGCTCGACGAGGCGATCGCGTTCGCGAACGAGTACGCGGCGGAGCACCTGATGCTGGCGATCGCGGAGCCCGAAGCCGCCTTGGCGCGCCTGCACGGACATGGGGCGATCTTCGTGGGGGCCTCCAGTTCGGTCCCGTTCGGTGACTACCTCACCGGAGCCAATCACGTGCTGCCCACCGGCGGACTCTCGCGCAGTTTCTCGGGGCTCTCGACCGAGTCGTTCATGCGCTGGACCTCGTGGCCGCGCGTCCCGCCGGCGGCCGCCGGCCGCCTCGCCTCGGATGCGGGCGTGCTGGCCGAGGCCGAGGGCCTGCCCGGCCACGCCCTGGCCGCCCGCGCCTGGCAGGCGGCTCCATGAGCACCGAGACGCCGGTGGCGCCGCGCGCGGGACTCGCGGCCGTGGCCCGCTACGAACCCGGCCAGGCCGCGGCACCGATCGACCTCTCCGACTCGACCAACGCGTGGGGCGCCGCGCCGAGCGCCGTGGCCGCCATTGCCGACGGTGCGCGCGAGGGTTGGCGCTATCCGTCGTTGTACGGCGACCCGCTCAAGGTGGCGCTCGCCCGACTGCATGGCGTGCCGACCGAGTGCATCGTCACGGGGTGCGGGTCCGACGACGTGCTCAGGAGCGCATTCAACGCGTTCGGGGGTCCCGGCGCGGTCATCACCTGGATGGAGCCGACGTTCGTCGTCATCCCGTCGTTCGCCGCGCTGCTCGATCTCGACGCGCGGCCGGTGCGATTCAACGCCGCGCTGGACTTCGATGCCGATCGGTTGCTGGCCACGCGTGCGGCCGTCACCTATCTGTGCTCGCCGAACAACCCGACCGGCGGGCTCGTCGTGCAACGCGAGTTGCGGCGCGTGGTGGAGGAGGCAACGGGACTCGTGGTCCTCGACGAGGCCTACGCCGACTACGCGGGCGAGACGCTCATTGCCGACGCCGCCGCGCGCGGCAACCTGCTCGTGACCCGCACCTTCTCGAAGTCGTTCGGGCTGGCCGGCCTGCGCGTGGGATACGGCGTGACCCATCCCGCGATCGCTGCCGCCATCGAGCGCGCGCGTGGGCCGTACACGGTGAACCTGCTGGCGGAGCGCGCGGCGGTCGCCGCCGTGACGAATGATCTGGACTGGATGCAGGCGCACGTCCGCGAGGCCATCGACATGCGGGACCGCTTGGCTGCGGAGTTGCGGGCGCTCGGGTTCGCGCCGTTGCCGTCGCGGGCGAACTTCCTCTGCATTCCGGTGCGGGACGCCCGCGCCTTCGGCTCGGCGTGCTCCACGCGCGGGGTGCTGGTGCGCGCCTTCACGGCGCTGCCCGTGGTGGGCGATGCCGTGCGCGTCGCCGCGGCGCCGTGGGACACGCTCGCGCGCGTGGTCGACGCCGCGCGCCAGTTCGGCGCATGATCCCCAGGATCGGGGAGCCCGCGGCATGATCGCGATTCCGGCCGTGGACCTGCGCGAAGGCGCCTGCGTGCAACTCGTGGGTGGTGAGCTGGATGCAGAGCGCGTCCGGCTCGAAGACCCCGTGGCAGTCGCCCGGAACTGGGTGGCGCAAGGGTTCACGCGGCTGCACGTGGTGGACCTTGACGCCGCCTTCGGCCGCGGTTCGAATGCCGACGTGATCGCGGAGATCCTGCGCGAGGTGTCGGTAAGCGTGCAGGTCGGGGGCGGGGTACGCTCGGCCGAGCGCATCGAGGCGCTGCTCGCGGCCGGCGCCGATCGCGTGATCGTGGGCACGCGCGCGTTCGAGGACCCATGGTGGTTCGAGGAGATGACCGCGCGATACCCGCAGCAGCTCCTGGTCGCCTGCGACGTGCGCGACCGCCGGGTGGTGACTCACGGCTGGACCGAAACCACGGCGCGGCTCGTGCTCGAGGCGGTCGAGGAGCTGGCGCAGTTGCCGATTGGTGGCTTCCTCGTGACCGCGGTGCACAAGGAGGGGCTGATGCGCGGCACGGATCTGCCGCTGATGGAAGACGTGGCTGAGGCCACGGACTGTCCGGTGTATGCGAGTGGTGGGATCGGCACCGTGAGCGATCTCCACGCCTTGGCTGATCGCGGGGTGACGGGCTGCGTGCTCGGCATGGCGCTGTACACGGGGGCGCTCGACGCCCGCGCGATCGCCGAGGAGTTCACGGCGTGAGCGCGGTCAGGCAGCCACGAGTCGGAGCAGGGAGTCGGCGTGGGTGCGAGAGGCCGCGCGTGGAACCAGCGCGCGGAGGCGGAAGCGCCTCCACTCCTCGGGTTGTGCCACTCGCAGCCGCTACTGGCTTAATGTTGGCTTGTTTATGGCAGTATTTGGTCATCAAAATGATATCTGCATGACGGAATCGCTGATGCAGGCTGCGGCCGAGGTCGCCCGCCTCGCGGGCACCTTCGCGCTGCACCACTGGCGCCCGGATATCGCCGTCGAGACGAAAGGGGACGGATCGCCCGTCACCGCGGCTGACCGGGGAGCCGAACAACTCGCGCGCGAGTGGATCAGCGCGCGATTTCCCGAAGACGGCATTCTCGGCGAGGAGTTCGGCGTCACGCGCCCCGAGGCGCGACGACGCTGGATCCTCGACCCCATCGACGGAACGAAGAGTTTCGTTCGCGGCGTGCCGCTCTGGGGCACGCTCGTGGCGGTGGCCGAGGGAGAGACCGTCCTTGCCGGCGCCACATTCTGCGCACCCGCGGATGAACTGGTGGTCGCGGGACTCGGGGCCGGCTGCTGGTGGAATGGCGCACGCTGCCGGGTGTCGAGCGTGAACCGCCTCGAGGCAGCCTCCGTGCTCACCACCGACGAGCGCATGGGCGACATCGCGGCCAAGCGCGAGGGATGGCGTGCGCTCGGCGCCCGGGCGGCCGTGGTGCGCTCCTGGGGCGACTGCTACGGCTACGTGCTGCTGGCCACGGGCCGCGCCGAGGTGATGGTGGACCCGATCATGCACGCATGGGACACGGCGGCGGTGGCACCCATCGTGACCGAGGCCGGCGGCGTGTTCACCGACTGGCTGGGCCGGCCGACGCCGTGGGGCGCCGACGCCGTGGCGACGAATGCGGCCCTCGCGCACGTGGCGCGGGAAGCGCTCGGCGTGCCGACCTCAGGCATCGCGCGCACGTAGTCGTGTGGTCGCTGGGCGGCACGCTCGACGGCGTGCGCGTTGTGCCGGCCAGGCGGTCGCGCTAGAGCTCGTCGAGCGAGCGGGGCCAGTCCTCGCGCAGGAGCCGGGAAAGCCCCCGGTCCGCGAGCAGCCGAGCGCCTGTCTGGCAACGCGCGCAGTAGTTGGTCTCGTTCTCGGCGTACCGTATGCGCTGCACGGGGCTGCCGCACACCGGGCACGGGAGTCCGAACTTGCCGTGCACCGCCATCTCGGGGCGAAACGCCGTCACCAGCGCAGGCCAGGCGCCGGCGGCCTCGGCGCGCAGCCGGTCGGTCCATTCGGTGAGCGTGCCCACGACGGCGGCATGCAGCCGCGCGATGGTGGCATCGTCCATGGTGTCGGTGCGCGCCATGGGGGAGAGCCGTGCGCGATGCAGCATCTCGTCGGAGTAGGCGTTGCCGATGCCCGAGAAGAGGCGCGGGTCGGCGAGGGCGCGCTTGATGGTGTGGCGTTCGCTGCGCACCCGCTCGGCGAAGGCCGCGACCGTGCAGGTGAGCGGCTCGAGCCCTCCCCGATCGTGCGGGAGCAGCGCGTCGGGGCCGGCTCCCAGGTGGATCGATGCGCGTCGCTTGCTGCCGGCCTCGGTCAGGTACAGCGTGCCGCGCGGGAAGGCGAACGTCGCCAGCGACTGCCGCTTGAACGGCTTGCCTCCGGCGTCGGCCCACCAGAGACGACCGGCCACCATGAGGTGGATGACCAGCACGTGCGCGCCCTCGAAGCGGACAACGACGCGCTTCCCGAGCCGCTCCACTCCCTGCACGCGACGCCCGATGAGGGCCGACAGGGGCGGTTCAACCGTGCGCATCACGAACAGGTTGGGCACCTGCGCGTTGGTGAGCGGATCCCCGACCACGCGGGCCGCGAGCGCCTCCACATACACCGTGATGTCGGGCAGCTCGGGCACGGCAGCGGGCGTGGAGGCTAGAAGCGGATGGCGGCGGTGCGGGCGATCTTGCTGGGGTCGCCGACGTAGGCGAAGCGCACGTTCTTGAAGTACACGCGCGCCGCCCGCTGCACGTCGAGTGGCGTGACCTCGCGCAGCCGCTCGATGAACTGGTCGGCCACGCGCCAGTCGCCATTGAACAACAGGGCGCGCGCCATCTGGCTCGCCTGTTCGGCGTTGGTCTCGTTGGCGCGATACCAGCGCACGAGGAACTGCTGCACCAGTTCGGCGAGGGCGTCGGGGTTGAGCAGCTCGCGCTGCAGCACCTGGATCTCGCGACGCATCACGTCGAGGGCGGTGTTTGGGGCAATCGTCGTGATGTAGAGCCCGGCGCTCGAGACGCCGCCTTCCCGGAAGGGCGCGTTCACCGCGTAGGTGAGGTTGCGCCGCTGTCGCAACTCACCGTCGAGTTGTCCCGAGAGCACCGATGCCGCAATGCGCAGGGCCTGGTAGTCCTTCGACGTGGGCGGCGGGCCGGCGACGTACCCCAGCAGGTAGTTCGTCGGCAGCTGTCGCGCCTCGATGGTGATCGCGGGCTTCATGGTGGGCAGCGTGTCGGGCAACGTCCACGTGTAGCTGCCGCGCGGCAGCTGCGCGAGCGACCCGAGGACGAGTCGCTCGACCTGCGCGCGCGTGACGTTGCCGACGACCACCAGCAGCATGCGCGACGTGACCAGTTGATCGCGCAGGAAGGCCCGAAGCTCGACGCGGGAGATGTGGCTGATGGACCGCTCGGTGCCGGTCTCGGAGCGCGCGTAGGGATGGCCCTCGTAGGCGATCGAGTCGGCGAGGAAGTGCACGAGCGCGTCGGGGTCGTCGCGACGCTGGCGGACCGCCGACAACAACTGCGTCCGCACCCGTTCGACTTCCACCGAATCCAGCACCGGCTGCATGAGCCGGTCGGCGAACACGGCCCAGGTGGAGTCGAGCGTGGGCCGCGTGGCGCGGATGCCGATCATCGTCCAGTCCTGCTCGGCGTCGGCCACTACGCTGGTCCCGAGGCGCGCCATCGCCTTCCGCAGGCGGTCCTTGGGGTACTTCTTCGTGCCCTGCTCGCTGGCGAGGAAGAGAAAGGGCTCGATGCCGGCGGTGGAGTCGGCCGTCATGCGCACGCCGCCCAGCAGGTAGAGGTTGGCGGCGATCACGTCGTTCGCCGTGTTCCGGCGCAGCAGGACCCGCACGCCGCCCACGGTGAAGTCCTGCGTGCCCGTGTCGGTGGGGGCGGCGGCAACGGCGGCCGGCGTGGCCGCGACCGCGGGAGCCACGCTGGTGGCCGGCCGCGCGGGCCTGGTGCGCACCTGCGCGCCGCTGTCCGACCACGGGGCGAGCGCGACGGCGGTCGCGAACACGACCGCCCGGCCTGGCATGAAGCGATGCCGCACCCGTCGGTGCCGGCTTGACGGCCGCGGGGCGCTCACCGTCCCACCAACTGCAGGATGTCGGCATCCGTGAGGCCGAGCGCCTTCCGGTCCTCGGGAGAGATCAGGATGCTGATCACGCGCGGCTTGTTCACGATATAGAGGTCAGCGTATCGCTTGAGATCGGTGAGCGATTGCCGCGCCATGTTGTCGACGTAGCCCATGAAGTAGTCGAGGCTGGCCACGGCCCACCAGAAGCCGATCGTGTGCGTGAGCTCGGACGCACGCTCAAGCCCGAACGCCGAGGAGACCGAGCGCTCCGCCTTCACTTCCTCGAGCGTTTCGCGCGGGATGTAGGTCACGTCGCCGAACCTGGTGAGTTCGCCCTTGAGCGCACGCAGCGCCGCCTTGAGTCGCTCCTTCGAGGTCTGCCCGCTGATCGAGATCGGACCGACATGGTTGAGCGTGTAGTAGTTGACTCTGATGCCTTCCCTCTGTCAGCTGTCATCCATCTTCCGCTGCTGCGCCGAACCGTTCTGATTGAGCGCATAGATGTACACGTCGGCCGCATATGTCGTCGCAGGATCCTGGCG